>NZ_JAZRJY010000001.1:0-19931 GCF_045646045.1 Methanobrevibacter sp.
GAAAATAAAATGGAGAAAATGAAAAATGTTCAAAATTAAATAATTTCCGCCAACACTCAGAAGAAGAAAAAAAAAGAAAATAACTTCTTTTTAAAAAGATTCACATTAATTAAAAAATTTATTTTTTTAGCAATATTTCATATTCTTAATAAGTAAAAGCCTATATAATAATAAAGATAAATATATTATAAATTTATAAATATTTGACTATCTTTATAAAGAGGGAGAAATGATGATTAAGGTTTATGTTTCCAGGTTCAATAAAGAAGTAGATGATGAACCACACATGGAGTGTTATGAAATTGAAAAAAAGCCGCAAATGATGGTTTTAGATGCTCTTCAAGCCATTAACCAAAAATATGATGAAGATATTAGCTTCAGAAGATCATGTAGAGCCGGTCAATGCGGATCTTGTGGAGTTTTATATAATGGAAATGGTGCACTTGCATGTCAAAAAGAGATTGAAGATAATGCAAGAATTGAACCTCTGAAGTTTCCGGTTATTAAAGATTTAATAGTTGATAAAAGTGCAATTGAAAATAAAGTCAAAGACCTGCAACTAAATTTACATTCACAAAAATGCGACAAATTAAATACAAGCATGACAAAAGAAGATACTATTAAAACTAAAAAAGTTAGAAGTTGTATTGAATGTTATTCCTGTCTTTCAAGTTGTCCTGTTGTTAATGTTGCAACTGCCGAATTTGGCGGACCATATATAATGAGATACATATCCAAATTTGAATCCGACCCTCGTGAAGACTTTAATCGTTTAAAAGAAAGTTTGGATGAAGGATTATATAATTGTACCAGCTGTGGAAAATGTTTAGCAGTATGTCCTAAGAATATTAATACATTTGGTGATGCAATTGAAAAAATGAGAGCCATTGCATGTTCTGAAAACCTGGGACCGCTACCTGAACATGTTGCCTTTAATGACAATATTAAAAAAACCGGCAGATCAGTCAGCGTAGATGGTGAAAGCTTTATCAGCCAAGTAGAGAATTACAATGGTTCTAAAGTAGCCTTATTTACCGGTTGTATGTTAGACAATAAACTACAAAAAATAGGACATAGCTTACTTAAAGTTCTTGAAGCAAATGATATTAAAATTGATATACCTGAAGGACAGGTATGCTGTGGTTCTCCACTTTTAAGAACTGGTCAGACAGAGCTTGTACAAAGTTTAGTTGACAAAAACAAAGAAGTTTTCAAAGATTATGATACTGTTATCACATTATGTTCAGGCTGTGGTGCTACACTTAAAAATGATCATCCAAAATTTGGTTCAAAGCTAAATGTAATGGACATTAGTGAATTTCTAGTTGATAAAATTGATACTATTAAAATGAAAGAAGTGAACATAAAAGTTACTTACCACGATCCATGTCATTTAGCCAGAGGCCAAGGCATTAAAGACCAACCTCGCGAAATAATCGAAAAAGTTCCTGGTGTTGAATTTGAAGAAATGCTTTATCCTTGCCAATGCTGTGGTGCAGGGGGAGGAATAAAATCTGGAAGACCTGAAATTGCAATGGAACTTTCAAAATCCAAAGCATCCATGATAAAAGACACTAATGCTGATGCAGTAATTACAATATGTCCATTCTGTCAAAGAAACCTTCAAGACGGATTGGATGATATTAATGAAGAAAATGTTAAAGTAATGCATATTCTAGAGCTATTAGAAAAGGCATATGAATAATAAAAATAATGGAGTTGATTAAAATAGGAGACGCTGCTGTAAGTGAACAAAAAGTAGTTGAAACTACACCAGTCACTTCACCTGAAGAAGAAAAAAAAGCTGAAAAAAAATCAACTTCTACAAAAAAAGCAAAATCTAGAGGACAGTCATTAGCTATTAAAGATTTGCAACAAACAAAAAAAGAAGAAGATGACGAACTAGATTCATTTAAAAATAATATATATGTTGTTTTTGTTGAATGTGAGACTCCAGGAAATATAGGATTTCTTGCAAGAACAATGGCAAATTTCGGATTAAAAAATTTAATCTTAATAAATCCCCCAAAATTAACTCCTGAAGCATATTATCAGGCAACACATGGCAAATATATTGTTGAAAATGCTTTAACCTACCAGAATCTTGATGAATTTTATCAGTCAAAAAGAATTGATTTTAAGATTGCATCAACAGGAGTTGCTGGAGGAAGCTATAATTTATCCAGAATTCCATTAAAACCGGAACAATTATCTGAAAGTATCAACATCAACAACAAAATTGCATTATTATTTGGAAGAGAGGGTGATGGACTTTCAAACAAAGAAATAGAGGATTGTGACATTTGTGTTTCTATTCCAACAGATCCTACCTACCCTATTTTAAATATTTCACATGCTGCGGCAATAATATTTTATGAATTATTTAAAAACAAACATGAATTTGCTGTAGAGGGACTTGAAGAAAGTTCTTCACTTGAAAAAGAATATTTAATAAAAGATATGACAGATTTAATAAACACCCTTGATATTCCAGAACATAAAAAGAAAAATGGTTTAAAAACCTTTAAAAACATTATTAATAGAGCGTTTATTACAGGTCGAGAAGCCCATACATTTAAAGGTATCCTTAGAAGATTAAAAAACAAGATGGAGTAAATCATGAAAAGAAAAAGTTTTGCAGAAATCAGCATCTTTGTCGTTAACAGAATATTTAACTGGAGATTTCGGATTGCTGGACTAACAAAAAAATCTAAAGTAGCTAAAAAAATAATAAATAAAATGTTATTTGAAAAAGATGATGTTGTTATTATTCCAAATACCATAAAAGTAAATAAAACAATAGAAAGTGAAGGAACGGAATTTTTACCTACTCAGGTAATTAAGGACGTTATTAAAAGATGTGATGATATTGTTATAATGAACACATGCCTTTGTAGAACTTCAAGTAAATGTAAAGATTACCCTCATGATATCGGATGTATATTTCTCGGTCCGACAAGTAGAAAAATTCCAAGAACAATCGGTAGTGATGCGACAGTTGAAGAAGCATTAGCCCAAGTTGATAAAGCAGATGCAGCCGGATTAAGCCATATTATTGGAAGAAATAAAATAGATTCAGTATGGATGAATGTAAGACCTGATGAAGGATTGTTAACAATCTGCCACTGCTGCCCATGTTGCTGTCTTTGGAATGTTGTTCCTAATTTACACGATGACATATCTAAAAAAATATACCGGTTAGATGGTCTTAAAGTAACATGGAATGAAGATAAATGTAAAAACTGTTTAAAATGCTTAAAAGACATTTGCATGTTTGGTGCAATCAGTTTAGAAAATAACAAAATAAATATAAATCAAGATACATGCAGAGGATGTGGACTTTGTGCCAATACCTGCAAATTTGACGCTATTGATATAAATTATAATGATGAAACTATTGGCAATGTTGTTAATAGAATGTATAACTTAATTGAAGAATAAATGATTATGTGATAAAATGGCAATTTTAAGTGATAAAACTATAAAAGAATACATAAAAGAGGGAAAAATTGTTATTGATCCTCTTTTAGATGAAAAGCAAATACAACCTTCTTCTGTTGATATGAGACTAGGAGATGAATTTAAAGTATTTAAAGTAATTAGAAAAGCATATATTGATCCAAAAGATGAAGAAGATATTGCATCTTACATGGAATCAACTACCGTTCCAGAAGGAGAAGCTTTCATAATTCATCCTAACGAATTTGCATTAGCTACAACTGCAGAATATGTCAAAGTTCCCGATGACCTTGTAGCTCGTGTGGAAGGACGTTCAAGCATAGGAAGACTTGGTGTTACAATGCACGTAACAGCAGGTTTTATTGATCCTGGATTTGAAGGTAATATTACCCTTGAAATCTCAAATATCGGAGCAATGCCTGTTGCTCTCTATCCTGGCCAAAGAGTATGTCAAATTGTTTTTGAAACAATGACAACACCTGCAGAATTACCTTACGGACATCCTGACAGAGGCAGCAAATATATGGGACAGACCAAACCTGAAAGCAGTAGGGTTAAATTAGATTATGACTTAAAAAAATAAATGGAAGTTAATATTTATGAATCATGACAAAATGACAAATATAAGTGCGAAAAGAGGATTTTTATGGCCATCATTTGAAATATATTCCGGAGTATCCGGATTTACTGATTATGGTCCGCTAGGAGCAAGTTTAAAAAACAACATTATGCAAAAATGGAGAAAACAATATGTTTCTGGTGAAGGATTTTATGAAATAGAAGGACCAACAGTAATGCCTAAAGAAGTCCTTAAAGCATCAGGCCACGTTGACAATTTTACAGACCCAATGACAAAATGTGAAAGCTGTGGAGAAGTTTACAGAGCAGACCACATTATTGAAGAAGCAATCGGACAAGATGTGGAAAGCCTTGAAAACAGCGAAATGGACAAAATCGTAGTTGAAAATAATATTAAATGTCCCGAATGTGGAGGAGATTTGGCTAAGATTTGGGATTACAATTTAATGTTTAAAACAGAAATTGGTGCAAAAGGAAATAAAGTAGGTTATATGAGACCTGAAACAGCACAGGGAATATTCATTTTATTCAAACGTCTTGAAAGATTCTTCAGAGGAAAACTTCCATTTGGTGCAGTTCAATTAGGAAAAGCATACAGAAATGAAATTTCCCCAAGACAAGGTGTTATAAGACTTAGAGAATTTACACAGGCTGAAGCTGAAATCTTTTTAGATCCTGAAAATAAAACAACTCCTAAATTTTCCCAGATTGAAAATGAAATTTTAAGATTAAATTCACAAGAAGTTCAGGAAAAAGATTTGGAACCTTTAGAAATTACTGCCCGTGAAGCTCTTGACAAAGGTATTGTTGCTAATGAAATGTTAATTTACCAATTATATCTGGCACGTAAATTTTTAAATGAAATTGGAATACCTAATGAAGCATTAAGGTTCCGCCAACATTTAGCTGGAGAAATGGCCCACTATGCTCTTGACTGTTGGGATGTTGAAGTTAATACCGACAAATATGGCTGGGTTGAAATCATAGGTATTGCTGATAGAGGAGACTATGACTTATCTTCCCATTCCAAATTCAGTAATGAGGAATTATATGTCTTTAAAGAGTATGATGAACCTAAAAAAGTTAAAAAAACTATTGTTAAACCTAATTTATCCAAATTTGGACCTGTATTTAAGGGAGATTCACCAAAAGTGAAACAGGCCATTGAAGAGGCTGACCCTGAAGAAATCATTTCCGCTTTAGAAAATGACGGCAAATACGTTATTGAATTGGATAACACCTACGAAGTAGAAGAAGAATTACTGCTCATTGAAGAAGTGGAAGAGGATGTTACAGGTGAAAAAATAATCCCACATGTGATAGAACCTTCATTCGGTATTGACCGTATTGTTTATTCAGTATTATTACATTCATTTACAGAAACTGAAGGAAAAGACTACTTCAAATTCGCAAAATCAGTAGCTCCAGTACAAGTTGGAGTATATCCTCTTGTTAAAAAAGATGGACTTCCTGAAATTGCTACCGAATTAAAAGATACATTAAGGGAAGCCGGATTTAAAGTTGAATATGATGAAGGTAACACCATTGGTAAAAGATATGCAAGAGCTGATGAAATCGGTATTCCTATTGCCGTAACAGTAGATTATGAAACAAAAGATGACAATATGGTTACTGTAAGGGATAGAGACACAGAAGCTCAAGAAAGAATAGCTATTAGTGATTTAAAAGAATATTTAGAAAATTATTATAAATGAGTAAAAAAATACTCATTTACACATTCTCTTTTTTAAAATTTTCAAACAAGTCATTCGCCCATTTAATACACTCATCATTTGCTGAAGTCAATAATCTGTTCTGATCATAAGTTCCATCATCCTTAAAAAATCCCAAAATCATATTCTTATCTGTGCACAACAACAAAAACTCAGTAAAATCAAAAAAATCTATTTTAAAATTGGCATTTGATACATCCAGATTTTTAATTAGAATTTCTTTTATATCTAATGGAGATATTAAATGAATTTTTTTATTTTTTAACAATAATCTGTTTATACCATCATTAAAATTATTTGATGAAAATGGAAGTATTGCATTTACATAATCTGACTTGTCAATTGCTTTTTCAATTACATCATAAGTTTTATAGATATTCAATCCATCGGCTTCAATTAAATCTATATCCTGCAGAAGATGGAAATTATCTATTGAATCTCTAGGCAATGATTTGACAATATGATCATGTAAGATTGGAGATAATCTTTCAATCAAAACCATTAATGAAGCTAACTTTAAAATATCCCCCATATAAACCCTCATTGCATTAGACAAGTAATAACGATTATTTTCTCTATAAATCAATCCATTTATCTCCAGCGCATGAATATTATTTGATATTGCGCTATAATTTATCTTTGTCTTTTGATTAATGTCCTTCATATTCATGGCAGATTCATATAAATTTTTCAGTATATTTAACCTGACCATGGAATTAGACAGAAATTTTATATCCTTTGAAATATCATTGTAGTTATTGACAGTTTTTGAAATCTTTTTCATTAATTCACCACCAGTAATACTTATTTTATGATTTATAATAATTTAGATATAAAATCTTATGAAGTGCGATTAGACACATAATCACACTTGCAAAAACTATATAAAATATTTGTAAAGTCAGGGCAATTTTTTTAATAAAGAACAACATAGAAATTAACAAAGAATAATATTTATTTAAAAGTGATTGAAATGATAGATACACATATACATGGGGATGCAAGAACTTGTGAAGATTTTAATGCAATGTATTTATCTGGAATTGACGTTGCAGTAACATGTGCATATTACCCCTACAAGATAGATAATGACACGATTCTTTTAAATCATTTGATGAGAATTTTGAACTATGATACAAAAAGAGCAGAAGAATATGGACTTGACCTGAAAGTTGCATTAGGAATCCATCCAACCAACACAAGCGTAGATGGAGATATAATTTATGAGAATCTATACAAATGGATTGAAAACAAGGACATCATAGCTATCGGGGAAATTGGCCTTGAAGATTTAACAGAAAAAGAATATGAAATATTTAAAAAACAATTGGATATTGGACAGGAGACAAAAACAAATGTTATAATTCATACACCACGTAAAAATAAAGAAAAAGTGCTGGATGAAATTTTAAACATACTCCCCCAACACATTTCACCGGAATATGTGGTGATAGATCACATTAATCAGAATGTTGTGGAAAAAGTAATTGATACAGATTATACATTAGGTCTCACGGTACAACCTCAAAAAATGGATAAATTCGAAGCAATTCGTATTTTAGACGAATATGGATTTGACAATTTTCTATTAAACAGTGATAGCAGTAACAAAGCATCTGATCCATTATCTGTTCCCAAAACTGTCCGAGAATTGACAAGAAAGGGATTTAATAAAAAAGATATTGATAAAGTTGCTTTTAAAAATGCCGAAAAATTCTTTAATTTATAAAAAGAGATAATAAAAGGTGTTTAATAACTTTTTAAACACCATATCTTTCGGAAAAAATTTTGGCAGATATTTTTCCTATATTTGAATTAGAAAATTGTGAGAAAACTAATTCAAACAAATTAATTTTGGAGATTGTTTTATTATCGACTGATAATGTTTAAGCAATGTGTTTTTTTAGGTTGACCTAAACTTTACATCACTAAATATAATGTAGTAAGAAGTAGTATTTAAATGTTTCTATTTTTTTAGGTATGCCTAAAACTAATGAAAATAAGATTAAGAATAATGCTCATGCATTATCCGATTAACTTTTTTTAACTAATTTAACTTTCTTAGGAGAAAGAATAATTAAATTTTTTTCGCTGTTGCGTGAAAGCAATAAAGCTTGAGCACCATAACGAGCTCTCATTTGCTTAATTTTATCTCCAGCCAATTTAAAATTAGCAGGACTTTCACTTTCAAGAAAAGACAAATCTAAAATAACAGGATTTTTCTCTTCAAGAATTTGATCAACAACATAATTTATATCATCAATAGTCTTTGGCCTAATTAAAACAATTTCATAAAAAGATGATTCTGGAATAATAGGTTCTATATCATCAAAATCTGGCCTAGATGATTGACTAGCACCATAATTAGGATTTTGTCTTGGACTCGGACGACTAGAGTAACTACGATTTGGACTTACATTCCTTTGGGGTCTAGAATCTTCATCTACTTCAAAGCCTAAACTTTTTTTAACAATATCTATATAATTCATATAAATTACTCCTCTAAATAATCAAAAATAGCATCCAATAGTTTTGAAGCACCGTTATTATAAACATCCTCAACAGGTAAATCAAATTGAGATTCGAAAAAGTCTATATCCATATCTAATGCAGCATTTTTTAAGTTAATAGATAAACCAACAACTTTAGTTGGTTCAAGAGATTCGATTGCTTTAATTTCTTCTTCAATTCCCCTAGGTTCCCTATATGGATGATTTGGCCTATGTCCAACAATTACTGCATCCGGAGCAGCACCAATTAAAATAGCTGCAGACAAACCTCTTGGATGAGGATTTCCTTTTTCAGTTAAGCTAGATTGACCTTCAATAAAAATAATATCTGGATTTTTTTCCTCTTCAACATATTTAATAGCAGCCAAAATAGCTGCAGGAACATCCATTGCGGATAAACTACCGGCTCTAAAATTAAAATCTGTTGGTTCTTCAAGTCCCATTTCATCAGTAGATATAATAGCTGGAGTTAAACCACGTTCCATAGCTGCAATACCTAAATTTTTAGTAGTTGTTCTTTTACCACACTCTTGAGAAGTTCCTCCAACAAAAATGACCGGAGCTTTAGGAGTGTATGAAATTTTTGGTAAAACTTCACAAGATTTTTCAGGTGCGATACCAGCAAATTTCTCAACAACATCTAATCTTGGACTAATTTCTTTAATTACAACATTTTTTGCTTCAGCAAATTTAATTAATGCAGGATTATCTTCAACAGATAATGATCTAAATGAAGTAATAACATTTAATCCAGCATCAATAGCTTGAACAGCATATTTGAGAGCAGTACCTTCAGCACCAATAGGCAACATTATAACAATGGACTTAGCATCGTTTTCCATCAGACATTTTTCCAAACTTTCTGAAACAATATGTCCACAATACTGTTTACCTTGTTTACGTTCATCATCATCTATGAATCCAACTGCTTCAACACCTTCAAGATTGGAGAATTTTTCTCCTCCTCCCCCACAACCAACAACTATGAAAGGATTTAAATCTTGAATTTCTTTAACTGAATTTACTGAATACAAAACTATCTCTCCTTAACTTATAATTATCTCATAATAATAAAAATTAATATTAAAATTATATATTATATATAACTATTATAGTTTCTAATATTAAAATATAATGTTATGAATTATAGAAAAATCTTTTTAATATAATAAATATACTATTAAAAAAGACAACATGGAGTACTAAAACATGCGAAAACCTTATGTTATATTAATTGGAAGTGCATCTGGGATTGGAAAATCAACAATCGCTTCACAACTAGCAAAACAATTAAATATCAAACATCTAATAGAAAGTGATTTTATTAGAGCAGTAGTTAGAGGTATTATTGGAAAAGAATATGCTCCTGCGTTACATAGTTCATCATATGATGCTTATAAAAATTTAAGGAATAAAGCCAATTACCAAAGCTATGAAGATTTGGTTTCTGCAGGTTTTGATGAACATGCTTCCTATGTTATTCCAGGCCTTGAAAAAATAATTCAAAGAGCAATAACAGATTATGATGATATAATCATAGAAGGAGTTCATTTGGTTCCGGGTTTAATTGATATTGAACAATTCAGAGATTATGCTGAAATTTACTTTTTTATTTTAAGTTCTGATGAAGAATCCCACAAAGAACGTTTTGTTAAACGTGCAATACAAATTCACAGAGGTGGAAAACAACTGGATTTCTTTACAGAGAATAGAATTATCCATAATCATTTACTGCATCAGGCTGAAAAACATAATGTTCCAATAATTAAAACAGTAAGCATTGACAAAACCATGGAACAAATATTAACAATCATCAACAGGTCATGCATCAATATTAAATTAACAAACAGTGTTGAGGAACTAAAAGATGTTGTTGACATCATTATAAATCAGAATAATGGAAGTATTGAAAAAATAATTTATAGCTTAAAAGGATTTAAAGACCCTCTTGTTAGAGATGTAAAAATTTCAAATTATGATTCTGCAAAAAGATTTATAGAGAGTATAGAAAAAAATCTTGAGGTTAAAAAAGATTTGGATAATTTATATAAACTTTCAAAATACAGAGAATTGACAATCTATGCAGCTAATAGTGAAAAAATTGAAAAAATTGAAAAAGAATTATCAGATAAAGGATATGTTTACAATGGGTGAAGAAGAAACAACCGAAATTAATGAAATGATTATCAAGTGTCCAGTATGTGGTGTTGAAGGTGTTGCTACATCAGTAATGAAAGAAATTGAAATTCCTCACTTTGGAAATGTTCTTGAAACAACAATCCAATGTTCCAAATGTGGTTTTAAACATAGCGATGTTATAGCACTTGAACATAACGATCCTGCAAAATACACTTTAAAAATATCTAAAGATACTTTATCAGTTAGAGTCGTACGTTCACAATCCGCAACAGTTACCATTCCAGAAATTGGAGTTAAAGTGGAACCGGGACCAAAATCAGAAGGATATGTGACAAATGTTGAAGGCATACTTACAAGATTTGAAAGTGCCGTGAAAAAAGCAATGCAGTTATTTGGAGATGAGGAATCACAAAATAATGCTAAAAATACATTAGCAGCAATTCAAGAATTGATTAATGGTAATGAAACCGCAACATTAATAATTGATGATCCTTTTGGTCAAAGTAATATCGTTAGTGATGATGTGGAAATAACTGAAATTCCTGAAGAGGAATTACAACATTTAAAAACAGGTTTTTCACATATCGAAGATAAATAATTAAAAAAAATAAGTGATAGAAGAGAATTATTCTTCTTCCTCTTCTTCTTCAGAAGCTACTGAAAAATCAACAAATGAGTCTTCTTCAATAACGTCTTTTAATTTTAATGTTTTTTGAACATCCATTGCTAAAGCATTACAATCTGCTTTAATAGCTTCTAAGTGTAATAAAATTCTTTCTTTTTCTTGATTAATCCTTTCAATGTTTGTGTAAGGGTAAGTAGATTCTTTAAGCATTTCATACTCAATTGTAGTGTAAGGATAATCATTTAATTGTTTACATACATTTTTTAAAACTTCACCTAAGAATTTATTCATTTCAACTTTTACTCTTTCTCTAATCATTTTGTCGTCATCAAGATTTTCTTTCATTAAACGAACAACTTCTGCTTTAGCGAAAGGTAATTTTTCTTCATCTTCATCAACAAATTCATCAGTAGTTTCTATAATTTCTTCATCTGACATAATTAATCACTTCATTATTTTTTGAAAAATATTGGTGTAAAAATAAACAAGTTTATCGAAAACATCTTATTACATCAATATCAATTTTAATATTTATCCAAAGTCTTATTTAAAACTATTGATTATTTTACATATACGGCAAATAATTTTTATAGAAATAATATTAACTAGCAAAATAATTAAGTAAAAAATTAATAATTTTGACACTTGAAAAATATGAAAAAATCGAATAAAAAAAATAAAAAATAGTAGCATGAAAGCTACTTTAAATTATCTTTTCTTTGAAATATTTGAACCACAAAAAGCTAGTGAAATCAAAGCAATAACAAATAAAAGTCCAACAGGAAGACCAGTTTCTCTCATTTCAATATTGGCTTTTGCAATATTACCTAAATCACCTATTTCAAATTCATTAGCTCTAACTCTAGAATATGTTCCAGGATTAAAAGGATTATTCGGATCGATAATTTTTTTAATGATTTCAACAATTGATTCGGCATAATTATTTAGCATATTATAATCAAAAGTTTTAGAAATAACTGAAACCTTGTTGCTAATTAAACCTTCTTTTGTAGAAATGGCATCAATATACAAAGATGCTTTTTCACCATTAGACAATGATTCGATATGCCATATATCATTAACATTATCATAGACACCTGAGGCAGCAAAAACTGATTTAAACTCAAGAGCATCATCTTTAATTTCGCTAACATTAATATCTTTAGCCATATCAGGACCATTATTTGTAATTTCAATTGCATAGGAAATTAAATCACCAACGGCATACTGTAATTTTGAAACTGTTTTTGTAATGGCCAAATCAGCAGCAGGAGGTACAATAACAGTTTTTTCTGCCCTATCATTAGAAGGATTATAATCATACTGATCACTTCTTACGACAGCAACATTATTGAATTCACCAGTTTTATCCGCCCGAGATACGATAGTTAATTCCCTTGTTTGACCAGAAGCAATATTTCCTACATACCATGTTCCAACTGTAGAATAGCTGCCATCACCTTGTGCACTAATGAAGGTTAGACCTTCAGGTAATGAATCTAAGACAAAAACACGGGTAGCATCACTTGGACCATTATTTTTAACAACCAGCGTCCATTTTACCAAATCTTTGTAATTAACTACACTTTGATTAGCATATTTGGTTACTTCCAAATCAGATGAAGGAGCAACAATTATTACTGATTCATCCCTGTTATTATGTGAATCATAATCATATTCATTTGCATTTGCCGTAACAACATTTTTTATTTCACCAATAGCTTTAATTCTGGTAATAATATCTAAAGTTTGAGTTTCACCTACATTAAGACAACAGAATTTCCAAAATCCATCAGAGTAAAATCCTTTTGATGAATTATAACTAACAAGTTCAAGGCCTTTAGGCAAAATATCAATAATTTCTATTTGTGTTGCATTATCCGGACCATTATTTCTAACAGTGATTGACCATTTAACCAAATCATAGTAATTTGGAGAAGTATTATTCACTTTTTTTGTAATTTCCAAGTCAATAGCAGGATAAACTTTAATTGATTTGTTAGCTTCATTATTTGACTTATTATAATCATATTCGTTGCTTGTAACATTGACCTTATTTGTAAAATTACCTGTTTTAACAACTTTAGTGATTATTTCTAAATTAACTATTTCACCAATATTTAAATCACCAATAGACCAGATTCCATTTATGTAATATCCTTTACTTGCAGTTGATCTGACTAGTTCAAATGCATCAGGCAATAACTCTTCTACCCTAACATCAGTGGCTTTATCCGGACCATTATTTTTAACGATGATAATCCATTTAATGTTTTCATTATACAATGGAGTTGGAGTGTTTACGATTTTAGAAATCTCCAAATCGCTTGAAGGGGGAACATTTATTGATGCATTATCATTATTGTTAGATTCATTATAATCATATTCGTCAGCGAAAACATTTGCATTATTAATCAACAATCCTGTTTTATTGACTAATGTTGTGATTTCCAAGGTCTTTGATGAAAATGCATTTAAAGTACCAATATTCCATTTTTTACCATCATAATTGCCATTAGCAGCCATTGCTATCAAACCATCAGGCAATATATCTTCAACGAAAACACCATGTGCATCATCAGGACCATTGTTTTTAACAATAAGAGACCATTTTACATATTGATGATAATTTGGAGATGAATTATTTACCAATTTTTTTATTTCCAAATCTGCAGCCTTAGGAACATCAATTGATTCCTCATCCTTATTATTTGTTTTATTAATATCATATTCCGTGGCGGTAACTGATGCAACATTCATGATTGAACCAGTTTTATTAACTCTACAAACAATATTCAAAGTTTCAGAACCACCTTTAGCTAAATTACCAATATACCATCTTCCATCAATATAACTGCCAACAGAAGCAGAGTATGACTGATAAATTAAGCCAACAGGCAAAATATCGCTAACAGTAACATTTGTTGCGCTATCCGGACCAATGTTTCTTACTGTCAATGTCCATTTAACCAAATTCAAATAGTTAGGATTGCTTACATTAACAACCTTATTAATAGACAAATCAGCAGCCTTAGGAACATATATGGATTTAGATGCATTATTATTTGAAGGATTAGGGTCATATTCCTTTCCTGTAACATTAGCCTTATTAATAATATTTCCAGTAATGTTCACTAAAGTAATGATTTCCAAACTCCTGGATTGACCAACGTTTAAAGTACCAACAGACCATACACCATTAACATAACTACCATTGGAACTTACAAACACCAATCCTTGAGGAATAACATCACCAACTGTGACTTCAGTTGCATTGTCTGGACCATTATTCCTAACAGTCAAAGTCCACTTAACCAAATCACCATAATTAGGATTGGAAACATTTGATTGCTTAACAATAGCCAAATCTGATGCTTTAGGAACATTAATTAATGATTCAGCACGATTATTATTTTTATTAATATCAAACTCATTTCCAGTAACTGAAGCAATGTTCTTAATTGAACCAGTTCTATTAACCATACAAACAATATTCAAAGTAGCAAAAGCACCCTTAGCCAAATTACCAACAGACCAAATACCACCAGCATAACTACCAACAGAAGCAGAATATGACTGATAAACTAAACCAACAGGCAAAACATCACTAACCTTAACACCACTAGCAGCATCAGGGCCTAAATTAGTAACCGTTAAAGTCCACTTAACCAAACTTCCAAAAGCAGGTGAGGTATTATTTACGCTTTTGGATATTTTTAAATCAGCTGCTTTAGCAACATTAATACTTTTTGAGGCTTTATTATTAGCTAGATTATAGTCATGTTTTTCTCCAGTGACTGTAGCTGTATTAATAATAGATCCAGTAGTATTCACCAATGTAATAATTTCTAAGCTTTTAGATTGACCAACATTTAAAGTACCAACAGACCATTTACCATCAGCATAATTACCATTGGAATTTTTAAATATCAAACCAGCAGGCAAAATATCACTGACAACAACATTTGTATCAACATCAGGTCCGTTGTTTCTAACTGTCAGAGTCCATTTAACAAAATCTCCGAGATTTGCATTTGTAACATTACTTTGTTTAGTAATAGATAAATCAGCTGCTTTAGGAATTGTAACTTTTTGAGAGTCTTTATTATTAGTTGTATTCCAGTCAAATTCATTAGCAACAATATTTGCAGTATTAATGATATCACCAGTTTTATTTATTAAAGTAGTGATTTTAAGTGTTGCAGAAGCACCTTTAGCCAAATTACCAATATTCCAAACACCATTAGAATAAGTACCAACAGAAGCAGAATATGACTGATAAACCAAACCTGAAGGTAAAACATCATTAACTTTAACTCCTGTTGCATCATTTGGACCATTATTTACAACATTTATTGTCCATACAACCTGATCATGATAATTATATGTTTCATAATTAGTATCCTTACTAACAGCAACATCCACCTGAGATTTAACAACAAAAGTAGTTTGATTTGTAATTGCCTTGTAATAATTGTCTTCAAAATGCTTTGCAGTAACTGTATAAGTTCCCACTTTTAAATTTGACAATACATCACTAACTTCACCTAAATAACTAGATTTTAATGTTTTATTATAAACAACAGTACCATCAGAATGTTTTACTGTTAATAATACATCAATATTATATTCACGGGCATCCTGGTATAGTTGACCACTGTTTGTTGCTCCATAAACCGGTGTTTCACCATTAACTTTAATGTATCTGTTAGGAGCAGCATTATAAATTGCATTTGAAACAGCCAAATTATCATAATCCCCAATATTGTTACCACCATATATTATAGCACCAATTCTTTCAGTTTCACCATAATAAATATCTCTAGCATATATAGGGAGTGCATAAACCCAAGCCTGATTTTTTGACATGACATTATTGGTTATTTTTAAATCTTTACCAGATTTATCATAGTAAATGGCACTGCCGTTTCTAGCTACATTATACTCGAAAATGTTATTATTAATTGTATCCAAAGTCCCATTAATATAAATGGCACCACCTAATCCATCATTTTTAACATTAGGATTTGCAATAGCCGTATTATGTCTGAAATATGATTCTTTAATATTTGTGGATTTACCATTTACATATACTGCACCACCATTATGTTCAGCATCATTATAATTGAAATTTGAATTAGTAACATCAAGAGTATTCGTATCAATATATACTGCACCACCATCTATAGACGCATAATTATCATCAAAATTACAATCATCAATTGCAACACTGTATCCTGCTAATTTTACAGCACCACCATACGGAGCACTATTTGAACTAAAATCACAATCAATTATTCTAAGATTTTGGGAATTAATTTTATCCATATTAGAAATTGCACCACCATATTTATTAGCAGTATTTGATTTAAATGTACAATTTTTAATTGTTGCTGAACAATGAGTAGTTAAAGCTCCACCATGATCTGCAGAATTTTCTTCAAATAAACAGTTTTCAAATGTAACACCATCCCTAATACAACTTGCTCCACCGTGAGATAATTGAGATCCACTTCTAGAAATTGCTTTATTTCTAATGAACTTACAATTTTTAACTACAGAATTTACCACGTATTCCTCTCTTCCTATTTGTAAAGCACCTCCATATACTTCTCCACCGTCACTATCATAAACACTATTTGAGTCAAATAAACAATTCAATATTTTTACATTATACCCATATGCACCAACAGCACCGGCAGTTATTTTAGCACCATTATTCATAAATCCACAATCTTTAATCATTAAATTACGTCCATAGTCAGGATTTTGATCAATATAATAATTTGTATAAATTGCACCCCCTCCCATAGACGCATAATTATCCTGGAATAAACACCTTTCAATTACCACATCTTTTCCAAAAATATAAATTGCACTACCATATGAAGCATAAGCATTTTTAAAAATGAAATTTGAAAATGAAGAACCCGAACCCCCATTTTCAACGACAAATATACCTGTTAAATGCTTAGCATCAAAAGTAGCAGTTGACGTTGAAGTGAAAGTTATATTTTTATACACGAGAATATGGGATTCCGAAGTGTCTGTGGTAAATACACCATTTAAAACAAGCGTATCACCATCATTTAAATCATTATTAATTAAATTTTGAATATCTGAAAATTTTCCATTGTTTAATGTTACTGTATTAGATTGCGAAAGTACATCTTCTTGAGAATTTCCAAGTTTATCTAAATCAATTGCATTTATACCATCATTTACTTCACTTCCCACCATATTTATATTATTTGGGGTGTCATTTAACTCTATAGCATTAACAGTATTAACTGCAAATAGAACAAATGAAATGAAGCATATGGCAATTAAGAAATTTTTGCTAATAGCTATCTTATTTTCTAACATTTTATTTTCTCCTTCGAGGAAATTGATAACCACCATTAATTAACAAAAAGCTATTAATAAGCAATTAATCTTTTTATTTTAACTCATATTTTTAAAAATTAGATTCTAATCTAAAATTTATTCAAAATATGATGAATTAAAAGCTGACTATCAATGTAGCCAGCTTACACCTCATAATTTAGGACAAATATAAGATCATAATCCAACAATTTTGGACAATTTCACAACTTGAAAATAATTTTATCAAAAAATTATAATATTGCGCCAAAATAAAAGATAATCTATATAAATCCTCTAAAATCTAATTAATATGGAATAATATTTATATTTTTGCTTTAAACTGAATATAAATCTACTTTATTAAGAAATATTACATTAAAATTAGAATTTAATAAAACAATGTAAAAATTTTAAATAAAAGGTAAAAAAAATTATAAATATTTTTAAACAAATATTTTAAATTAATAGGAGACTATATTATGAAGGTTTTAGTTGTTGGAACTGGTGCTCGTGAACATGCTATCGCTGATGCCTTGAAGGATGATGTGGAATTATATTGTTACATGAGTAAAATTAACCCTGGTATGTCCAAAATCGCTGAGTTTAAACAAGGCGATGAAGGAGAAGTTGAAAAAGTAGCTGAATATGCAGTTGAAAATGACATTGACATTGCATTCATTGGTCCTGAAGCTCCCCTCGGAAAAGGAATAGTTGATGAGCTTCAAAAAAATGGAATTGATTGTGTTGGACCTACCCAAAGTGCAGCTAGAATTGAAACTGATAAGTCATTCATGAGAAAACTCTTTGAAGACTATAAAATTAAAGGATCTTTAATTTACAAAGTATTTGATAATTCTGATGATGTTTCCAAATTTTTAGATGAATTCGACCGTGATGTTGTAGTAAAACCGGTTGGATTGACTGGCGGTAAAGGAGTTAAAATTGTAGGTGACCATCTCAAAGACAATGAGGAAGCAAAAGAATATTCTTGCGAAGTCATTGATAATGCAATGGGTGGATTTGCTCAAGTAATCATTGAAGAAAGATTGATTGGTGAAGAATTTACTATCCAGGCATTTTGTGATGGAGAACACTTAGCCCCAATGCCTGCAGCACAAGACCATCCTCATGCATTCGAAGGAGATGTCGGTGCAATCACAGGAGGAATGGGATCTTATTCTGACGTTGGAGGATTATTACCATTTTTAAGCCAGGAAAACTATGATGCTGCTGTTGAAATTATGCAAGCTACCTTAAAAGCTATTGCTGAGGAAGCAGAACCATACAAAGGAATATTATATGGTCAATTCATGTTAACCGCTGACGGACCAAAACTCATTGAGTACAATGCTCGATTTGGAGACCCTGAAGCGATGAATGTATTACCACTATTAAAAACCCCATTGGCTGATGTTTGTCAAGCTATCGTTGACGGTAATTTAGATAAAGTAGAATTTGAAGACAAAGCCAGTGTTTGCAAATACATTGTGCCTGACGGATATCCTGAAACTGAATATGCTGGAGAATTAATAGAAGTGGATGAGAAAGCTATTGAAGAAATTGGTGCTAAAGTATTCTATGCTGCAGTTTCCCAGGAAAATGATGGAATTCACATGTCCGGTTCAAGGGCATTAGGTATTGTAGCTAGTGGTGAATCAATTGAAGAAGCTGAAAAAGTAGCTGAAAATGCCTGTGAATTTGTTAAAGGTAATGTTTACCACAGAAGAGATGTAGGCACTCAAAAACTTGTAAACAAACGTGTTGAACATATGAAAGAAATTTTAAACTAAATTTCTTTTTACTCTTCTTTTTAGTTAGTGATTAATATCAAAGATGATAACTTTGAAGAAATTCATGATTATAAAAATTTAAGAAATTATTTCAATGCTGAGCTTCTTGAAATAGCATAAGAGTTAGATGAAGAAGATGCTGGGAAAATCAGAAAGTTTAGAGAAAAATACTTAACAAAACATGATGCTGAAAAAAATTAAATGATAAAAAAGATAACTTTTTTCTAAAATTCATATAGTCATTTGAAAGTGATATTGATATCGGCCCTGAAAGACTATTAGGTTTGACTGATGGTATTTTTGGTATGATAATGACTCTTTTTGTCTTTTGATGGTTTTATCTGGAACTCAATTGTTAACAGAAGGAGAATTCATAGCTTTTTTACATTCAATTTCTCATTCTTTTGGTTTAACTATCCTTATAGGTATTACTATTGCTACAAATCTTTTGAATTATTTTTTTACAGAGGATTTAATGTATTTGTTCCTCTTGATTCCAGTAATTTCTACAATTCGTGATACCCGATTTAAAATGAAATCATAACTCTTTCAAAAATTTAAATAATATGAAAAACTATAATTAAAAATTAAAGGTGGAGAGTATGAAAAAACAAATCATAATTATACTGCTAATATTTTTATTATTCGCATCATTTATTGGTCAGGTATCTGCAACAACCACCATATTTTTAACTTCAGATAATGTTATGGGCAATGATGATGAAGTTAC
>NZ_JAZRJY010000002.1:0-4272 GCF_045646045.1 Methanobrevibacter sp.
GAATTCAACACCACTGGACTAAAAAGAACACAAACAGAAGCAAAATTACTCGCAATATCACATAATTTAAAACGAATATACAACGAAACAATACAAAAAGAACTCATACACCAAAACAACAAACAAAATACTTAAAAAAAAATATGTAAAAAAAATTATTTTAAAAATAATTTTGAGTCATCCTCTTTTTTAAACAAAGTGTAATTAAACTTAATTAAATGTACAGTTTTGTACTAAAAATCTTTATATATTTAAAAATACTATTAATAGATATATTATTTTAAAAATTATTTCATTTTTGAGGACAAAATATGGAAAATCGTACAGGACTTTTTACCAATATGATTATATGGTTCGGTGTTGCAATTTCAGTTTCTGAAATTCAGGCAGGTATACAAATCGGGTCTGCAGCACCAATCAACTCAATATGGGTTCCATTGATACTCGGACATATAATAGGAGGAATATTGCTTTATTTCGTTGGTCTTATAGGGGCACGTCTTAGAGTCAATGCAATGGAATCGATAAAATCAACTTTTGGTAATTTAGGTTCCAGATTTTTTGCCGCACTGAATGTAATGCAGCTCATTGCATGGGTGGCTGTATTGAATGCACAGGGAACATTGGCTCTAATGGGTTTGAATATACCGATATCCTTTGCTCTTACATCCGTTATTCTTGCTATTCTTGTAGCGATATGGGTTTTTATAGGACTTCAGCGTACTTCAAAAATAACAAGCATAATCATGATAATTTTAACAGTACTGCTTGTAGTATTGTCCTTCAGATTATTGGGAATAGGCGGATATAATTTAATGCCTATCAAAAATTCAGCAACTTTGACATTCTGGAATATCTTTGAAATTTCTATTGCAATGCCAATTTCATGGCTGCCTGTGATTTCTGATTATACAAAAGATGTGAAAAGTCCTAAAAAAGCAACAGCCTTATCAGCATTGGCTTACACTGTTGCAAGTCTTTGGATGTACTTCATAGGTGTTGAAGTTGTATGCATCGGAACTGTCGACATTTCACAGGCAATTCTCATTTCAGGACTTGGTGTACAGGGAGTATTCATTCTTGTTCTTTCAACAGTGACCACAAATTTTCTTGCAACAAATTCCGCAGGAGAATCCGCGAAGGCAATATTCAACAGACTTGATCCTAAAATAGTTGGAGTCATAGTCAGTATATTAAGTGCAATTTTAGCAATTTCAGGAATTATGGATCATTACATTTCTTTTCTTTATCTTATAAGTTCCGTTTTTGCTCCAATGGCTTCTGTACTTGTAGTCTCATTCTATTTCGGAAAAGAAAATAATAAAACTAAAGACTGGTACTGGAACATATTCTCATGGTTTGTTGGTTTTGTCGTTTACCAGATAACAGCAAGCTTTGATTCAATAGTTTTAGGTCCTACTCTTATTGCAGTTATCGTATCGGCAGGACTTGCATATATATGGATTTTAGTTAAAAAAAGAAAAAATTAAAAATTAAGGATAAATATTTAACCGATGTCCTTAATCAAAAATTATTTTTGTGCTATTATGAATCCAATCATATCATGTAAAGGCAATAGAATTTCCAAATCCAAAACTTTAATAAGAGCTTCAACACCAATTCGTCTATTAGGAACATACTGATAAGTAGATTCTGGAATAAAAATTAATCCCCCATTTTTAACCTTATTGATAATTTTCAATAATAACAAGGATATTTCATCATCTTTTTTATTAATAATGCTCTTATTTAAGTTAACAACAACACAATTAAATTCTCCGGATATATCATCAATCCTGTCTGGTGAAATCTGCAACACGTTAATGTCTTCAAAAACATTATCGGTAACAAAAAGAGTAACACCATAAGCAAGGATTTTATTTAAAAGGGATTTAATATCGTCAAATGTTTCATTTTCATCGATTGTTGTTTTTTTACTGGATTCATCACTTAAAACTAAATGAAATGCATTTTTTTCAATACTGCGTATAAATTCAATATCCTTTTGAAGAACATATCCATCAGGATGACTTAAATAAATCGTACCTGCTGCTGTTCGAAGGTCTTGGGTTTTAACGAATAATTTAGGATCATCTAATGGATTAATACTGGTGTAAAAATGACTTTTTAAATGAATATTGACATGATTCATTGAAGAAGACTCGGCAATAATATCTCTTGGAATAATTAATATTTTAATTGCTCCATGTTCATATAATTTATATCCCCTTAACCGTTCAAATTCAAATTTATCTGGATTTAAATATGAATCCAATGTACTGTCAGTTTCATGCTGACCTGAAATTTTATCCAAAAATTCAGCATCAAGATTAGCACCCATCGGACGGCAGTTAACCTCAATCAAAATAGGACCTTTATCATCAATCATATATTCCCCATGAACAGCACCGTATTTAATACCTATGGCATCACAAACTTTATATGCATACTCAACAAGGCTGGCTTCACCAATATTTAAGTCATTAATTGTATGGGCATAGTCATAAATCTGACCACCCTCAGAAGTTTTCTGCTTTTTATATTTCCAGATTGTAGTTATTCTATGAACACCATTATTAGAAACAGTATTCACTATATACTCTTCACCATCAATACGCTCCTGAACAAGATATTTTTTGATTTCATCACCATAATAATTTTCTCCCTTAAATTGTTCAGTTAAAACATCAATCATTTCTTTCCTGTTTAGACAAATGCGTACACCAACAGAAGCAGCACCATAAACAGGCTTAATAACAACTTCATTTAAAGATTCATTATCATAATACTCAATAGCTTCATCAACTGAACGAACAACTTTTCCTCTAATATGGCGAAGGCCATTTTCAGCAAGCTTATCCTGCATTTTATCCTTTAAAGTCATTGCATCAAGATTTTCAATAGGATTGCATAAAAGATTTAAATCATTTGCTAATTTGGTAGCCAATATAACTCCTCTTTCATTAGCAGGTATAACTAATACAGGATCATATTCCCTAACCATTTCGAGAGTCTCTTCATAAGAATCTTTTTCAAAAATCAATTCAAAATCTTCTTTAACTTTTTTTAAAGAAATATCAGTCTCTTCCCGATACTCTTCAGCATATTCTCCATCTCCTAATTTAGTTTGAAGAACAATAGGATAATAGTTTCTATATACAGCATCCTGAATAAAATTAACACCAGTTGATTTGACTTCAACAAAAACAATATTTCTCATAATTTCCCATTCATAAAATATATTAATAATATATATGATTTTAATCAATAATATATGTTTTCTGAAATATTAACAAGCAGAAATCAATGAAAAATGACCCATTCAAACAATTGTTTAACTAATCAAGAAGTATTTCAACAATTTTATTAAATGCTTCTTTCGATTCGGGAACTAAAGGATATAGAGGATATACATGATTCATTTTCTCACCAATTACCAATTCAACATCAATACCATTATCCTTTAATTTTTTATAAAATTTTACAACATCAGAATAGAATATTTCATGAGTTCCTACAAATATTGTAGTTTTTGGAAGTTTGTTTACCTCTCCAAATAATGGACTTACCTTATAGTCTTTCGGATCCAGGTCCCCAGCCCAGATTTCACCCATTTCACGCAAACCGTCTACTCCAAGCATCGGATCGAATTCAACGCTGTCATAATCTCCAGACATTGATACATCCACCCATGGCGATATGAGAATTAGGTTTTTAGGCTCTGAAATATTATTGGCTGACAGATATTCACAAAATGCTGCAGATAAACCTCCTCCTGCAGAGTCTCCCATGATTATAATAGGTTTATCCTTTGTTAACAGATAATTATATAACTTTTCAACAATTCTGTAAGTTTCTTCATAGGTGTGATTTGGAGCAAGAGGATATATTGGAGTAAATACGCATGCATTAACTTTTTTTGCAATTTTATCACAAAATATAATATGAGGCAGTCTAATTTCATTGACGTAGATTCCCCCATGCAGATATATAATCATACAGTCTGTATCATCCTTCTCATTAAAAATTACCATTTGACAATCAAACATATCTTTGCTTTCAACTTTAGTGTGATATATCATTTTTGGTATTTCATATTTTTCGTCTTCTTCAAGAGAACGTTCATTCATATGTTCATCGGCTTTAACTGCATCATCAACATATTCACGATGTTTTTTCTCCAATGTTTTTTCCATAATTTTAGACATTTTTGACATTTGTTCACCGTCGAATATTGATATTATGAATTATATTTATTAAATTATATAAAAT
>NZ_JAZRJY010000003.1:0-4360 GCF_045646045.1 Methanobrevibacter sp.
ATGTTATTATAACAGATGTTATTATAGTTAATAGTTAGGGAATTATCCTAGAATTGGGTGAAATATTATGAAAACAAAAATACTGATTATACTGCTAACTTTATTTTTAGCTATTAGTTTTGTATATGCAACAGATTTTAAAAATTTAAATGTTCCTGATGGTTGGAAATCAACCGGTGAAGGTTCATATTATGAAGAAGGAGCATCTAATGGCACCGGTAAAGTTGTTAAGGTTCAAAAATGGGAGAATTCTTTTAATGAGGATTTTTTAAAAAACCATACTGATGAAGGATACACTGTAATGAGCAATGATAGCTTAATTTATAAGTATGTAGATGATTCTAATGAAAATGGGGGTACCTTTGAAGCAGTAGAAATTGATGGAGAAAAATATTTAATTATTTTAAGTATTCGAGATTACAAAAATGATAAAGAACTTGCCAAAACATATGACGCTCTAATGGAATTCAATAAAGTAAATAATTTTAAACCTATTAATGTATAATGATTTGTTGAACCACCTCATCCTAAGATGATGGGGATTCCTGAATTTTTTCACTTTAAGGCTGTTTTCGGGAAAACAACTGTTTCACTAATATTTGAATAAAAAAAGAAAGGGAAAAAGTATTCCCCTAAGCTGTTACGGTTATGGTATTGGAGGTTAATGCTTGGCCATAAGAAGCAGTAATAATATATTTTCCAGGTTGCAGATTAATGTTTAATTTTGCAATACCTTTAGAATCAGTTGTTCTTTGATAAAAAACACCATTAATGTTAAATACTACAATTTGATTAGCATAAGCTTTTCCTTGACCATCAACTAAAGTAGCTTCATAAGCATCGCTTTGACCGTACTTTTTGGTTAAATCCTTACCTGTTAAAATAGGCAGGACAGTAACCTTATGGGCTACTCTACATCCTTTATACTCTGCAGTGATAATATACTCACCAGGATTCAAGTTAATATTTAGTTTAACATGGCCTGTAGCATTTGTAGTACGGTTATAGAACACACCATTAATATTGAATGTGACTACTTCCCCTGCTTTTACAGGATTTCCAGCATCATCCAAAACTCTCAATACATATTGGCTGTCATTACGGAAATATTTTACAAGATCTCCATCTTCACTAAATCTAGACAATACATTAATATGATTAGTTTTTACTTCACCAGTAACAGGATTGGTAATGGTAATAATGTAATTACCTTTAATCAGATTAATAGCTAATGAAGCCTGACCTTCAGAATCAGTGTTTCTTGTGTAAATAACACCATTAATAGCAAATGTAACTTTAGTATTATTCAAAAGATTACCTTCATTATCAGTAAACTTGGCAATGAATCTATCTGGAGCTTTTTCAATCTTAGTTAAATCATCACTGATAATTGTTTCATCAGGAACGACTTTAGGAACAACAATTGTTTTGGTGGCGTTTGCTGATGCATATTTGTCATCCCCAGAATAGATTACAGTAGCTGTGTAATTTTTGCCTGCCTCCAATCCTTTAATGTTAATAATCGCCTGACCGTCCTTAATTTCAGCATAATAACCAGTACCATCAACATCAACTACAACATAACCTGCAGCATCCTTATCAACAGACACTGTAAATATAACCTTATCGTCAATGATTGAAACATCAGAAGTTATTGTAGTGTTGGACTTTGTCATTCACATCACTGGCACATACACCAGCAATACTAAAAATACAAATAAAAAAGCAAAGAAAAATTAGAGTATTTTTATATTTCATAGTTTTCTCCATATATAATTTTCATTATATTATGATATTAACATGAAAATATATAATATTTTTTCAGTAATTAATGAAAAAACATGAAACTTTTAGGTGAGATGAATTAAAAGTGAAAAAATAATGGTGATTTAAGAATTGTGGCAGTGTTGTTTTCAAAAATTAAAATTGAGGCTTGTTCATCTGTGAACAGTTATTTCAATGTTCCTTGTTCAATAATTTCTAACCCGAGTCCTTCCTGAATTTTTTTCAATGCTCCTTTGGCGGATTTTTTAGCAAATATTTGGCTGGAACCATCTAAACTGTCTTCACCTATGAATCCAAAGTTTCTAACCCATGATTCTATTACAATGGTATCATTTTCAAAGGTGTATTTAATTAACTGTGGAGATGTGACTATTCCAGCTCCATGTTGGTAATATTCTTCTCCTTGGGATTCTCTTTTTTTGTATTTGTTCTCTTGCAAAATTCTCAATATTGTTTGCTCTTCATCTTCTCTGTTTGTACTTTTAAATTTAATGTAAGTTCTTGACATAATTTTAATTTTTGTTGTTTAAAATATTTAAATTATAACTATAGTTTTTAATGAAATTGTATACTGTGAGTGTCCATTTTGTTGCTGATGTTTAATTTTGTTAATTGTTATACACTGTTTTATCCATCTTTTGTAGTTATTCAAACAGACCAGATACAAACATATAAATGTTTTAGATACTCCAGCCGAATTTTTTGAAATATGGTGTGAAAACTGTGACAAATTTTTCAATTGGTTAAAAGTTAATTGCCCTGAAACAAAAATTATTTTAATTGAGGCGAGAGGTGTTGATATTGTTCAGAGGTCTGATTCATCTACATATATAGAACCATTTTTTACTTTTAAAAGCAAAATAAGTAATTTCTATAATAAAAAACTAGAAAAAATATATTAAAGAGAATTTTGATGTGTATGTTGTAAGTTTTCATAAAGACACAGTGGCTAATGAAAATCATGTTTGGGGTAATTGGTTTGCTCATTTTGATGATGATTATTATACCAATGTTTTAAAAAGTATTGATAAAATTCTTGAATATGATGAATTAAAAAAACAAGTTGAATATTTATCTAAAGAAAACGAATCATTGCGTGAGGATATATCTCTTCTAAAAAAATCAGGAAATGAAGTTCAGGAATAGAATTCCTGATTAAATGTCCTTGAAAATAGGTGATGAATACCATTACTGTCCACTTAACAAAAATAAATTCGATAAAGAAATAGTTAAAAAATTCGTGACCCAATATAAATATTAAAAAAAAGACTTATTTCAGTAAAAATAACTGAAATAAGTTCCATATCATTTTTATAATCCGTTTATCATGTTAGAATCGATTTCTTTTACAATTTCGCCTGTAGGGCTGAGTAAAGTTAATTTAACATAATAATCATCACTAGTTACATGGAATTTGAAATAACTTGTAGCGGAAGATCCACAAGCATCAGGATGATCAATAACATTATTGGTAGAGATTAAATCAACACCATAAGAATCTGAACTAACAACCCAGTAATAACCAGTACCGGTATTATATCTAGCAGACATACTGAAATCACCATTATCATCCAAAATTACTCCATGAGAATCAGATAATGCTTTAGCTATTAAATCGCCATCATTAGTTAATGCTGGCATTGCTTTTTCAAATATTGATGCAGGATTATCAATGTTCCACCAAGGAGGCATGTAAGGACCTGGCATGTTAGGACCCTGAGGTGAATCACCTAATAAACCATTATGCAAATCAGGTAAAGGAAGACCACCTAATGAATAAGTACGATTTGTATTATTATCGTTTGAAGCAGAATCATCACCACTAGTCAAAAGAACAGGATTACCATTATTAACAACAGGATTTGGTGCAGTAGAATCATTACCAATCAAAACAGGTACATCATGATGAGGTACGGTTGGTTTATCGAGATGACCAACTGTATAATTACCAGCATTATTAGTATCTGCAGCGCAAACACTTCCAAAACTGACTAATACAGCAAAAAGTAATAAAAAAGCTAAAGACAGATTTTTTCTAGAACTTAATATCATAATTAATCAACACCTCTTTTATTAGTTTATGTTAAAATGTGTAATAAAAATTTTACACATCACATTCAATTATTTTAAATTAAAACTATATAAAGATTTTCGCAAGCAATTACTTGCTAACATGAATAAAAGCCAAAAAACGTCTAAAAATCCAACAATTAAAGAAAATAAAAATTTTTTCAACGAATTTAAAAAAACATTAACATTATAAAATTGTTTGAAGCTTACAGATGGGAGGATATCACTGTAATTCTATTCTCGTGAGAGATACTGGCATATGAACTAAGAATCCTCGACCATTTTAGATCGAGTAGTTCAATTCCTCATTAATATTGAGTTATTTATCGAGATGGTCAAATGTATAATTACCACAAGCATTATTAGTATCTGCAGCACAAACACTTCCAAAACTAACTAATACAGCAAAAAATAATAAAAAAACGAAAGACAAATTTTTTCTAGAAATTAATATCATAATATAATCAAGTTTCGAATTTTTTACTAGAAAACATTCAGTTCAAAC
>NZ_JAZRJY010000004.1:0-2045 GCF_045646045.1 Methanobrevibacter sp.
AAGAAAATCTGAGTATGACTCATCATCTCGACTACCAAAATAAATAGTACCATATTCCATAAAGGCTTTAAGTTGATTATCTGTTAAAGATTCTAGTTTAACTACTTCATCTTCATCAAATAAATACTCGCCATCTTCTAAAACATAATTACCAGAATCATCACATTTTAGAACAAAGATTGTGTTAGGAAATAGTTTTTGCAGTCTCTGTAAAAACTCCTTTCCTCCATCACAATAATAAGATTGATAATACATAGTCAAGAAATAAGCTAATTTAGCTTCTATTGATTTTAATTTCAACTCGAATTTACCTGAGGTATAAGGCGGCTCATTATTTTCCGACCAAGGCTTAATTATATAGTCTTTTAAAAATAAGTCTTCGTGAACTTCATAATTTTGTTCACGATCTAAAGTAAGACAATGCGTGCTAGAGCTATTGGTTTCAAATACGTTTCTTCTGATATTTAACATATAATTATCCTCTAAATAAATTTTCTATATCGTCTTCAGCCGGTTCGCCGTCCCAACTTTCGAAATAGCTTTCATAATGATAACTATTGTCGTTATCGATCATAATAATAACTTTATTACTAAAAATAATATCTTCAATACTTAAATCTTTTTCATAAGAAGTTCCTCTACTTTGGTGATCTACATAACCTAACGGATTATATTTATCCCCAAATTCAAATTTAACTTCTTCTACTTCTGGACAGCAAGATTTAACTACCTTGATAATTTCTTGAACAGATTTATCTTGAGATAACATATACTCAAATTCTTCTTCAGAAGGTGGATTTTGCCAATCATAATGAATACAGTTTCTATCTGTAATTAGATATGACAATTTTTCATGGGGATCTCTTAAAATTTCAGGTCCCCAACCATATTCACCAAATGAAATATATAATACTCCATCAGCAATAATTAAACCATTATAATCATAGTCTCTATCTTTCTTAGAAATAACTAGACTATGAGTTGAACTTGAGTTTGTCTCAAATACGTTTTTTCTAATTTGAATCATTTACAACCCTCCTAATGATTATCGTGGTCAATAATAATCATAATATCACCTGAAAATAAATAAGTTTCAAAGCCGATTTCTTTAATTAAGTCATAAAGACTATCTTCCATAGATTGATGGTCAATTGAGCCGAATTTTGAAAATGCTTGAACGCCCTCTGGTTGTTTAAAACCGTCTTCGTCTTCAAAATCATAGTTGTGCCAAAATGGGTGATTAATAGTGTTAGGTTGATCTTCAAAAACATCCTCAACGTCATAGCTACTTACTTCATTGTCATCCCACCAGCAATAATTAAAGCCTTTAAATTCATCTTCACAGTATTTAGTTAATAATGCTTTTAATTCTTTAACTAAATCAGATTCATCTAAAATCTTACAAGCATCATCCCATCTTTGTTGAGCATTTTCATCTTCATAATGATTCCATAGATATTCATTATAAAATTCTAACTCATCATCGGAAACTTTATAATTAGGATCTTTATGGCCTGATAAAACTTCATGAGCAATTAAAGTCATTAAATAATTTAATTTTTCATGCCAATTTTTAATAGGAGTTTCACGAGTCCAATGATATTGACCGAAATTAATATCCCAAGTTCCATCATCATTTAAGTAATAATCTGGAATTTTATGTTTATCAATTTCACTTGGTTTTTTGCTTCTATATACTAATGAATGTGTTGAACTTGAATTTGTTTCAAAAACATTTTGTCTAATTTTTAACATTTTTTCTGTCCTCCGGTAATTCATATTTGCAAGAAGTTAAAGCCTCTAAAAATAAATTTAAACGAGCTTCATCTTTAAAATAAGCAACTGTATAATGAATATTTTCTTCATCATCATAAACATCTAAAGCTATTTGTTTTCTGTCTGGATATTTTGAAATTTTTAATGTTTTCATATTATCACCTCTAGTATATTATACAATATAAAACTACTTGGATTCCTTCCAAATCTTAAATTCTTTTTTTAATTGATTGCGAATTTTACTATAGGCATAATCTGGTAGATAAGTT
>NZ_JAZRJY010000005.1:0-113290 GCF_045646045.1 Methanobrevibacter sp.
TGGAGTTCTGCCGAATGATTTGATTTTGACCATGATCTGCTGTCAGATAGTGTTCAAGGTACTGTACGAACTGATATTCTATCCATTAACCAGAAAAGTGGTTTTCAAAATAAGAACCTTGGATGAGGGGTCACTGTTTAGCCAGAATTAAAAAAGAGAATAAATAAAACAATATTTTTATTTTATTCTACTTTAATCTATTATAATCTATGGATTGATTGCATGGAAGAATATTTGATGGAAACATTAACGATTGCTGTTTCACGACTCAATTTGGTTTTCTACTGTGATAATATATGAAAGGGTTTCAGAAATTAAGTTTTAAATAGCTGATGCTGAATGTAAATGTTAAAAAAATAGATTAATGGAACTAAAAGTGTATAAGTGAACAAGAAACTGATAACAAATAGCACTAAAAATTAAAAAAACAATCAAAAAAGTTTTAATTTAGTAAATAGCTATCTAAAAATTAAATAATCCTATAAAATTTTACATACTCAAAAAAAAGAAAAAAGGAGTGATAAATAATCACTCCAAACATTGTTGCTTTAGAATCTATCATGCCAAAGTCTAATCATTATCTAGACTATTATTATATGCATAAATGACCTCCCTCTGAGGAGACACTGCTTCCTACAACAGTTTGTGTACACTCCGGATCAAGTTCAGCATAATACGCAATAATCTTATCATTAAATCCATAAAGTCCAAAATATCCTCCTAACATACCAGATATCATTCCGACTCCAACAAAAATTCCACAACAAGTTATTCTGTTAAAATTAACATCATAATTGCATTCAATACTTCTTTCTGCAGCAAAAAGACCAAAAGCGGCGCCAATAGCTCCACCTACAGCTACACCAATTGCAGGATTACAGGTAAAGACAGTTGTAAGAAAACCGGCAGCAAATGCACCGACACCAGCGACTACAGCCATCAAAGTCATATCCGACATAGATACGCTTTCTGCAAAGTAAACATTTTTAGTATCACTTGTGACGTATTTATCGCCAACCTGTACCCGTCCTCCGTCACCAACACAGATATCATCACCTTCTCCATATGCCTTATTTCCCTCGAATGCACAGTTGTTAATTGACAAAAAGCCTTGATTAAAGATTGCAGCACCATTTTTAGCATAATTATTGGTAAAACTACAATTATCACATATTACATTACCAGTATTTAAAATTGCAGCACCCCAATCTCTTTCAATTGTATAGTCCATACGATTGTTATCAAATCGAATATTATTGAAATAACAAGTTCCTGCAAGGCATTCAACTGCAGTATTGAAGTTTTTAACAGTCAAATCATAAGCCGCAAAATAGGTATTACTATCGCCGCCCATTTCAACCCATTTTTTTTCATCATGGTCGTCCTTAGCATAACCGTCAATTGTTGAACCGTTACCCATTATAAGTATGGAATCAAAACCGGAGATATTTGGTCTCCATGTATCATCGGATTCAGCATTTATTTTATCTGTGAAAATAACTTTAAGATTATTAACAAATTTTCCAGCACCTTTATCTGCATCAAACCAGTAACCCCAGCCTTTAATCGAATGGATATCATTATAATCATAGACATCATGAACAAAACCGATGAGATTTTGTGTGAGGCTAACTTCATAGTTCCCATGAAGTACATAATCAAAAACCTGATTAAAATCAGTTATATTTGAAAAAGAAATTGATTTGAGATAATCAAAACCCAAGTGAGAAATTGTTTGGCTTATTGGATTAAGATGAAATGACTCAATCCAGTCTACAGTAAAGTCCATCATAGCTTTGGAATATTTGTCCATATAAATATAATCATATACATCTTCATATGCAGCAAAATTCAAAATGAATAAACCCGTTTCATTAAAATATTGGGCAAAACAATTTAAATCATTACTAATATTATTTAAACCACCGGCCACTATAGATTTATATATTAAAGGAATAATATCCAAATTATTACTCTTCTCTGCAGTTAGATTACCCCAGACAGGAATCTTATATGAATAGAAAAGATAATCTGCATCAATATTAAATAGGGAACCCTCAATAAACGGAAGGTTATTATTAAAAGTATTATTAACTAGTCTGATTTTTTCACATTTACGATCAGTATATATTGCTTCTTTGGTTAACTGTGAACAGGAATTAATAAAATTACATTGGATAACAGTATTATTCGCACCGCCAAGATAGAGTGCACCACCTACTCCTCTAGCAGTGTTATTAATAAATTTACAATTCACAATTAAACCATTGTCGCCTGTCCATGTCATTGCACCACCATTTACAGCACAATTATTATAGAAATTACAGTCTTTTATAGTTCCGTTGATACCACTCCAGCATATTGGACTGTTAATTCTTTCAAAACGGTGTCCATCAATAGTTGGACCTGGTATACAACTTGGCACACTATTGGCGAAGGTTAAATTGCTGATTGTTACATTATTTGATAGGACTTTAAATATTGCAAAGTTTTGAGATCCTCCGGCATCAATAGTAAAACCGTTACCGTTAATAACAAGATTATCCTGGTCAATTACAATAATACGGTTCTCCAAGACAAGTGTCTGATTAACACCGTCAAATATATAATTTTTTGTAAAATTATAAACATCGCCAGAATGCAAATTCTCAATATCTCTCTTTAGATCATCATATGTGCCTGGTACAGTACTATTAGTCTGTTTATTGTCCACAATATCTTTCTGAATAGAATTTTTGAGATTTATGTCATTATTAACAAGTATTTTGTCTACATTATTATTTTCTACTTCTTCAACATTAAAATTATCAATGTTTATTTCATGATTTTGTCCATTTGCAGTAACATTGCCATTGATTTGATTTGAATCGGCTGCAAAAGTACAAGACATGCTTATTAAAAGGCATGCACTTATTATTACCAAAATCATTAATTTTTTTAGATTCACATTAACACCTCCTGAGTTTTTATTTCCGGGGAAAATTTATTGAGAAATAAAACCCTCAAAAATCCAATTGACGATTTATCTCTTTTAGAAAGTATAATAAATACTATTCTAATAACAGTAGTGGAAACATATATTAAATGACACTATTAAAAGCATTTTCATCATTTATTTCATTAATTGAATAAGAACATAATAATGTTAAATATCATGAACATATTAATAAAAATAATGCTTTAACTTTATGGGGATTATATATATTTCATGAAATATGACTACTTTTTTCAAATATCTAAAAACTAATATATAAATATATTTGCAAGTTATTACTTGCTTGCATGCCGTTTTTTTAAAAAATAACTATATAAATTAACACATTCAATATCTAAAAACTAAAAAATGGATTAAATGATTCATGAATACATTAAAACAATTAAAATTAAGATAGATATAATTAAGACCAGATGCAAAAATCCAAAATAACATGAAAAATAAAAAAAGAGTGATAATAATCACTCTCTAACCGAACGGCCTTAAATATCACTTAGTTTAGCTAAATCCAATCATAGTTTGTGGTAAAAAACCACTAATTAAGTAATTGAATGATTCCTAAACACCAGATATTAATGACTCTATATTACCACCAATACTAGAAACTTCACTTCCTTCAGCAATTGAACTTAATTCATATGAAAAACTTTGCGTTACCTCAAATGAACTTATTTCAAATGGAAAACCCTATCTATTGCATAATATCCGCAGCATCCACAGAATATGCCAAAGACCATTCCCACCATAACAAAATTATTATAATATCCCATTATATTAAAATCAGGATATCAAAAAGTGCTTAAATTAATTCCTGAATTAATTGAAATTTGTGATATTGTCTATATCTATGACAATACAAAATGTTACATTTAGAATATTTAAGAAAAGAAAAGATGTTTGTTTCCATTGGGAAAATAAGTATTGGAGCTTTTCAGAAATTGAAAAACTTACTGGAATAACTGAATATGAAAATTGATATCATTTAATGGGGCTTATTTTAATAGTATTGTTATTTCATTTAATAGTATAGTTTGGGAGCTAAAAGTACATTATATTTTGTATAGTATATGGGCAAAAATTTTTTAAAATTATATATCTAATTAAATAATAAGGAAAATGGTTTTTATTTATATATAAGTTAACAAATGACAAGCTTAAGAGGATAATATGGTATCAAGTAATGAATATTTGGAATATATATTGGAACAGTTATCTGAATTGGATGATATATCATATAGGTCAATGATGGGAGAATATATTATTTACTATCACGGCAAGATTATTGGAGGCATTTATGATGACCGATTTTTAGTCAAACCTGTAAAAGCCGCAATATCAATGATGCCTGATGCTGATATGGAATTGCCGTATGAAGGTGCAAAAGAAATGTTACTTGTTGATGAAGTGGAAAACAAGGAATTTTTAATGGAATTATTTGATGCAATGTATGAAGAACTCCCAGCACCAAAGAAAAAAAGAAATTAACTTCTGAATTTGTACATTATTAACATTATTTTATTGGATATTTGCTTTGATTTTATTTTTAATTCAATTTTATAATAAAAAATGATAGTTGGGATTTATTAATATTTTCTTCTAAATAATGTCTTGAAAAAGATGCATTTTTACTATTTTTCTAATAAATTTTCCACTTCTTTTTTATGTTCAAATAATACGCATCCCCCTTCATGTTCATCCATAAGAATGCCTCCATCTCTGAGGCTCTTAAATAATTTTGAATTCAAAGCTTCAAGTAGAGATGTGTCCTTGACATTGATGTCGGAGTATGGTGAAGCTGGACAAGGTTCTGCACCCCCATGTGAATTGATGTGGAAAAATCCTCTTCCGGCAGCCAGGCAACCTCCGGAAGTCTTTTCATCTCCTGGAAATGACAGGAACAGCATGCCATCATATTCTTTTCGCAAGCATTCCAGATTATCCAATAATAACTCTCTTTCATTGTCGCTTGGAGCTTTTTCATAAGTTTCTTCGTTAACCGGGACATATTCAATGAAAAATACAACTTTGCATCCTAAATCATATAATGTGTCAATAAATTCCTTTGAAATTAATGATGTTAAGTTTCCTTTTGTAAATGTTAGTGAAGCGCCAAAAATTATATTGTTTTTCCTCATTAGATTCATTGAATCAACCAGCTGGCTATAAACACCTTCTCCTCTTCTGGAATCGGTGATTTTTTCATCTCCTTCAATGGAAATGATTGGTATGATGTTTCTGTTTTTGTTGAATAGTTTTAAATAATCATCATTTAACATGGTTCCGTTTGTAAATATTGGAAATAGAATTTCTGGAAAATTAGTGGCTTTTTTTATAACATCTTCTCTAAGAAGAGGCTCTCCGCCTGCAAGAACAATGAAACTTATTCCAAGCTTTTTTGCTTGGCTGAAAATTTCTTCCCATTCCTCAGCCGAAAGCTGATTTGAGGGATCATCATCACTGCATGAGTTATTGGCTCTAGAGTAGCAACCGGTGCAATGAAGATTGCAACTACTTGTAATGCTTGAAATTAGAAAGACTGGAATGTTTTGACCATTTTTATCATATTCTTGTCTGATTTCAGTAGCTTTTTTTGCATATTTGGAAAATTTGTGTAAGAATAAAATTTCTTTAGGATTTTTTATGGATGCCTTGATGGCGTCTTTTATGATGTATTCCACTCCTTCAGCGAGATATTCTTGAATATTAAATTTGTCATTCATTCATTTCACCTTCACGCTTTCAAATAAAAATTTTGCATGCTGTTCTGTTTCGTCAAATAATTTCTCCAATGCCTCTTCAGGGATGTCATCGTATTTTGCGCATATGTCCAGGAGCAAATAGATTGGAAAACTGTAATACTGCTTTGCCAGTAGTTCGGGGTTGCAATTTTTGTGTATAATTCCTTTTTCTTTTAAAATTGTGAATAGCCCTTTCCAAAATTCCAATGGCTTGACTAATATCTCATTTTGGAAGAACAATCTAATTGTTTCATTATGATGCATTTGTATGAGAATCAACTTCCAGATTTTAAGGTTTGTTTCCTGAAAAAGCATGTTTTTCATTGCTTCAGATCCAGCATGATAAAACGCTTCTGGATTTTCCAATAGGGGATTATTGTCGCTTAATTCTATGTTTTCATCATCTAGTTCAAAACTGCTTGTAAACTGATTAAATATGTCCATCAGTATGGATTCTTTTGAGGAATAATGACTGTAAATAGAACTTTTTTTGATTCCTACCTCTTCAGCGATTTCTCTTAGTGAAACTGAATCATAACCTTTTTTTGAAAATAATTCTAGAGATACATTAAATATTTTTTCTTTGGTATTCATCATTACCTACCTACCGTTCGTTAGGTAAATTATAAACTTAAAGATATATAAAGTTTTCTAGTTTAGAAAAGAGTAAAAAATTTTCATGCTAAAAGTACTAAATATGTTGTATCTGTACGGGCAAAATTCATTTTTAATACTTTTTTTGATTAAATAAGATTTATGGGTCTATTTTTATTAATTTAGCTTTTTTTTAATATTAATTAACAATATTTTTTGCTATTGTGACTAGATTCAGCACAGATATGATGGGTGTGTATTTTTTTTAAAAAGGTATGCAAGTAAGTACTTTGTTGCGAAAATATTTATATAATTCAATTTTTAGATAGTAATGTAAAAAGTAATTTACATTGATGAAAACTATCAACTGTGTTTTTGAGAATATCTTCCAATATATTTTGCCATTGATGAAATAACTCTGGTGGTATTTAATGTTGAATCTAAAAAGATTAATGATTTTGGTCATAATGAGTGCATGTCTTTTAATAACTGTATCAGGTGCTTTTGCAGCCGATTCAAATCAAATCAGTGATAATATTATTGCGGATGGACAAAATCATGAAATAAACATTGATAATTTTAATATTATGGAAGTAGATAAAAATGCTAATAGCCAGATAAATTTGAAAGACCCTATTCAAAATAATATAAAAGACAATGGATCAGCAAATGGTGGTGTGCCCGGTTCATATGATGATTTGAAGGATGATATTGAGAATTTGCATTCTGGTGATGTTTATAATTTTACAAGGGATTATATATTTGATGGTAATGGTCAGACATTATTATTGCAGGATCGTATTATTGCAATTAATCAGGATAATATTATTATTAACGGTAATGGTTTTGCAATTGATGCTGGTGGTTCTCAGAACTTCGCAATATTTAAAATATCTGGAAATAATGTAACAATCAGCAATTTAACCTTTGCCAATAGTGTGCCAAGTTGTATACCCGGTCCAACTATTGATGGGCACCGTTTTGAAAGGATTAACAGTCCAATATGCTGGCAGGGCAACAATGGAACCATGAAAGACTGTAATTTCTACAACAATTGTGCTGTAAACGGCGGTGCAATGACATGGACAGGAAACAACGGAACAATTGAGAATTGCATGTTTATCAATAACACGGCAAGAGGAGTTGGCGGTGCACTATATATTGGTGGTGTGAACAATACCGTTTCATGGTGTATTTTTGTTAATTCAACTTCACAGCTAACCGGAGAAGCAATATATTTAGACCGCAGTTGTGAAAAAATCAGGTTTGTTAATGATGCTTTTAATAATAAAATTTCGGTTATTGATGGTGCTGAATCTAATATTGATGCTGATTATCTTTTCTATTCATATAAAATTCCTGTGTGGGGTAATATATCAACAGAAAAGGGTTATACATTGGATATTATTCCTTTAATATATAAATCCATCATAACCGGTGGTGTAAATAATATTAGTGATGATTTTAATTATTTTGCCCAATATTTTAATGAAACCGGTGTATTCATTTTGAATTTTGCGGCATATGATGAATTATCTCAATATATGTCTGTCAACGAATTTTCGAGCACTATTTTTCGCATGGGTTTGGATTATCTTAAATCAATGTCTTTTTCAAACATAACGGATTTCAATCAGGTTTTTGACTGTGTACTTCATGAAAACTATGAAATTACCCTTACGCAAAATCTCATCGGTTATGTTAATAATCTATTGGATTATAATCTGATTTCTTCGACTGAATCCTGCGGGCACTGGTTTGACACAGATAAAGATGCCAAAAATTTTATAAATAATTTAAAAGTTATTTTTACAGATAAAATAGATATTTTATCTATTGGAAGCTGGAAAACAAATAAAAAGGGTTTTAATTCTATTCTCATAATGGGTCATGGTTCAACAATATATGGTGATGCCAAAAATGACCGTGATGAGGAAAAATGGGTTGAAATGAATGGTGACCCTAATACCATATTTGCGGCTTATGATTTGACTGTTAAAAACTTCAATACTGCGGTTGAATGTTTTGCAGGAACTTGTTATTTAAACAATGTTCGATTTGATAATAATCGTATGGACTATATAATTGAAAGAGATTGGGGTGCAGCAATTATAAACACTGGTAATGTGATGTGTGATAATTGTAGTTTCACAAATAATTACGCCAAAAACGGTGGTGCAATCTTTAATCAGGGTTTCCTGTCACTTAACAACTGCACATTCAAGGGAAATAAGGCATATGGAAAAGGCGATAATGTCTGTGTCGGTGACGGAGGACTGATACAGTTTAACGGTATGAACCTCACAGGTGATTTCGGCCCTGTTTACTTTACAAAGAGCATATCTGTAACGGATATGACTTTGATAGGAGTAGTCGTTGGTGTTGGTGCTTTTGCTACCGGTTTTCTTACTACTGTATTTACTTGTAATCCAGGAATTGGTATGGCCGTAGGTGCGTCTATTGGTGCTTGTTTTGGTCTTTTTGCTGCCGCTGAAACTATTGAATCCAGTTATGATGTTAATTTCGATAGATTGAGTTGTACTATAAGTTTTGTTTCAGTAGGAATAATAACTGGTGAATTAGGAGGATATCTCGGATGTTATGGAATTGGATTTTATGATGTTGAGGAGTTCTCAATAATACTTGGGGAGCAATCAGACGATACGATCTCTGTATCCGAAACGGAATTAAACCAGCTATTTGGTGAAGATGGGTCAGTTATTGGGAATAGTGAATCAAGCATTGTTGAGGATACGAGCACAGATCTGGTGGTACAAAGATTCCTTAGAAATCTTCTGAATATTGGGCGAGGTTAATGCAGTTCAAAATCTCACGAATCATTATCAAATTCCTGCATTAATGAATCAAATCCTCGTTAATTTACAAATTAAACCCATAAAAATTAGCGGGGATACAATCATTCAACACTAGCAAATTTGTAATATCTCGAAGAATTAGATATAACTGCTTTAATTCCAACAAAACAGCAAAATATGGATGAATTCAGGTAATCTACCTGATAATCCATTATTTTCTTTTTAATGAATATTAAAATGTTTTCATTTGTCCCAATAATGTTCGTATTCAAAAGGATAAATATGGATATGATAAAATAAAATTGGCCAAACTGGGATTAGTAAAATTAAAAACCAGCAAAAAATACCGAGAACTACTACAAAAAACAACAGACAAAAATGACCCCACAGCAAAAATCAAACACATAACCATTAAAAAAGACAACAACAAGTACTATGCTGTTTTTAACATCGAATGCATACACATTCCCGATAAAATATTTGGCCCAAAACAACAAATCGGAATAGACATCGAATGCGGAAAACTAGCTGTTTTCTCCAATAAACAAGAGATAAACAATCTTGATTTAACCAAATAAACAGAAAAAATCATCCACTACCAAAAAATAATGAGCCACAAAAGAAAAAACTCAAACAGATACCAAAAAGCAAAAAAACTCTACCAAAAATGGATGAAAAAACTAGTACAAAAAAGAACCGACTACTATAATAAAATAACTACTTTTATTGTTCAAAATTCCTCTTTTATTGCAGTACAAAATGAAAACATCATACTATGGAAAAAAATAAATACATATCACACAACTTACAATTAAACGCACCACGAACATTCATGGACAAAATAGAATATAAATGCAAATGGAATAATGTAACATTTATCAAAGTCCCAAAAGAATTCCCATCCACACAAATATGCAGCAACTGCAAAAAACAAAACATTAATATAAAAGGAATAAAAAATGTAGGAATAAGAACATGGATATGCCCAGAATGCAATACCCATCACGATAGAGACATAAATGATAGTATAAATATCTTAAATGAAGGGTTAAAAATCGTTGGAACGACGATGCAGTAAAAATTCAAAATAAAATACTATAATATGGTTTGCGAATCCCCGTCGTCTACACAGAGGGGAAGTTCAAAGTTAACTAATGACAAGTTTAAGAGGAAAATATGGCATCAAGTAAGGGATATTTGGATATATATTGGAACAGTTATCTGACTTGGATGATATATCATATAGGTCAATGATGGGAGAATATATTATTTACTATCGCGGCAAGATTATTGGAGGCATTTATGATGACCGTTTTTTAGTCAAACCTGTAAAATCCGCAATATCAATGATGCCTAATGCGGATATGGAATTGCCATATGAAGGTGCAAAGAAAATGTTGCTTGTTGATGAAGTGGAAAACAGGGAATTGTTAAGGGAATTATTTGATGCAATGTATGAAGAACTTCCGGCACCAAAGAAAAAAAGAAATTAACTTCTGAATTTGGACATTATTAACATTATTTATTGGATATTTGTTTTTGATTTTATTATTTGCCTGTAGAGCAAAAAGTCATTATATTTTGTATAGCATGTGGGTAGCAAACTTTTACAATGAATTTCTGAATCTATAAGCGTTATCTTAAACTTAAAACAAATGTAACATCTCCGCTTCCTAATGTTTCTTTAAGCTGAGTGGAGTTGATATTTTCTATTTCTCCTATTTTTGTATAACTCCATGAATGGGGATTGTAAAATAGGGATATTTTATTTCCCTGATATAATACGATGTCTCCGGATTTAGTATTTATATTTTCATCATTTGTTGGAAGGGTAAAACCTAATTCACCTATTTTTTCAAAATTGCCATAATCTGTTGCATTGATGGTTATATTTCTTTTTTCCAATATTTTAATCAGTTCTTCTGTAGCAGAATTATTTTCTAATCTTACATTAAATACTGTATCATCTATTTTGAGTATAATGTGATCATCTCCTATGTCTGCACCGCTAACTGCGGAGCAAGTAAATAAACATAATAATATTATTAAAGTAATTTTCTTAACAAATGACATTAACATCACTACCATAAAGTACAATATCTCCAGTGTTTTGCTGTTGAAACTTACAATTGCTTTGATTAAATTGAATATCAAGAGATTTCAATCATGTGCTATTCTTCAGGCTTATCAAAACCATAAGCTGATTGTTCGCTTAGAGGATATCCCTCTTTTTTTCCAAGATTCCAGTATAGTGGGGAACGGTAACAGAACCAGAAAATTATAGCAAACCATAAAACTGCTAACACATAATCATACCACATATAAAGGCTAGCATCATATATGTTTAAGAAGTAATAGCATGCAATCGGAGTAAGTCCAAAAATTGCCGTTATAGCTCCAGGATTATACAATGTTTTTTCTTTTACATTAAATGTTATTAAGTGCATAATTAATTCTGCAACTGATAAAAGGATTGCTCCTAATGTCATAAATTTAATATTGAGTAAAAAAGCAGGTAAAATGTATATTAGGGTTCCTGCTAACCAATTTCCAAACATGGAATTGAGATTATTGCAGTTCCATTTGGTGGAATCTGTTTCGTCACTTCCCATCATCACTTTCATTCCCAAATATGGAAATCCACCGGGCCAGCCAAATTCTTCAAAAAAGTGTAAAAATAGCACTGCAGCTAATAATAAAAGAACTTTTTGCAGTGAATCCGTTACAAAAAAGGCAACGATTAAAAAAATGGCTACTGAAATATAAACGGATATATTATACCAATTATTTATTATTCTTTTCATTAATTTTCCCCATTTTCAATTATACTATGATAAAGCGATTTTTTTTCATATGATTGAACTCAATGAAGATATTCGTTCATTATCAACATTATATCTCGCTAAGATATAAAAAGTATATTATAATATGCTCTTGATGATATAAATATTTTATACTTACTCTAAATCACGATATATGGTTGATTATGGGTGGTTTTCAAAGTTAATAATACATTAAAATATATTTCTTTTGTTGGAAAACTTTCAATTCATTTTTTCAATTAAGATTTCATTTTTTAAGTATTAAACGGAAATGAATCAATTAGATTGATCCTGATAAAACTAAGACTACGTGTGCAATTATTGCAGAACCAAGGTAAGTTCCAGTAATTACAAATAAAGTAGTAATAATTCCCCTCCAACCAATTTTTTTAAACTCATCCCAGTCTTTACCCATTGCTATACCGACATAAACTAAAAATGCTGCACAGATTGTAGTTAAATCAATTTGAGAAGCGTAATGAATCACAAAATCGGCGGTTGGAACTCCTGGAATTGCAAGAAACATACCAATTAAACATATTAGGATGATTGATGGTATAACTGGAATGATTTCTCCAAGCCATAGGCCTATGAATGCAATGGCTACAATAATAAGCATTCCAATTAATGAATCAACAAATGGAACATGATTGCAAAAAACATTTCCGATAGCAACAATTACTGAAAATACTAAAAGCACGCTCAAAATATTATAAAGGTTATCTATTTTCAATCCAAATGGATTATCTCCATCGTCTTTATCCTGACTGATGTCATCATTAATCTCAAAGCCATTACTTTTGCATAAAACCGGAGATAACCATGAATATAATTTTTCTGTAAGGGGTAATGCAATAAATATGAACAGGTAGATACCAAAAGAGCTTGAAAGAACATTACTGCATCCTGCAAAAGCTTCTAACTGAGTACCCATGGAAGGGTATAAATTCACTAAAGGAACTAATCCTGCGGCGTTCATGCTTGCACTTCCTACACCGGTTGCCATTGCATATGCATATGGATGTAGTGGTAGGAGTGAGACACACAGGCTTGCAAAGAAACTCATATATATGGCGCCAATGATGGTTCCTATGATATAAATAAATAAAACTCCGCGTGACTCTGGAGATGTAACCCCATATTTGTCAATAATATATGCTACATTGGGGTCACGACATATTGAACTTGTCATACCAATAGCTTCTCTTCTAAAACCTAAAAGTAAAGCAACAGGCAATGCTATAACAGTACATACATCCCCTAATAACTGTAAAATCAAGGCAGGACCTACATTAAAAATCATATAGATAGACTCTCCACTTGAAATAGCCAGTTTGGATATTATCACGCCAAGAAGTATAGCCATGATTTCTTCAGCAATTTTACCTTCTTCGTCACTGATCCATTTAAAATGTTTTGACAAATAGATAGCTATTCCCAGAACTATGGAATATGTTATGGGCAGTAATAGAAAACTGACGTTGTCTGTTATTTTAATTTCCCTAACTCCAATGAACATTGAAATAATAAATATAATCAATGCAATAAAATGTAATTTATACACTTTCAATCGCGGACTATTATCAATTCCTCCGTCAGGTTTTTTCCCATCTCTACCCTGTTTAAATCTTTCAGTATCGAGATTGGTTATAGAAATAAAAAAATCCTCCTAATTTATTAATTACCATATAATTTTTTTTTTAAAAATAGCATATTTTTGTTTGTTATTCTTTGTTTAAATAGTTTTTTCCCAGATTAATATATTCCTGTTTTCGTAAAACTATGGTTTAATGAACAAAATTAAAAATAGTAAAGTACGATTTGAACATACGAAGAACTAATGTATTATCTCCTAAAACTAATTTGTTTAACCACTCCATAGTTTACTAAACTGTTATTATTTGTGTTTTTCTACTTAGTTGAACTACCTCGACCTCTGAATGTTGGAGTGATTTAAGGTATTTGAATAATATTACTCACAAATGCTTTTGGAAAAATTATTTTTCAATTAATAGGTATATTAAATCATGGCTTTATAGCTGATGAATTATCATTAAATTATCTGATGACAAAGGAGAGTTTTGAAAAAAGTGATATTTATGTTAAATTAAATCATTGGAACATAAAAATGAAAAAGAAAAAATCGCACAAGTTTTTTGAAAGATTTTTAAAGGTCCGAAAAATTTTAATATATTTTTAAAGATATAATTTAATAATATTGATTAAATGAACACTTTAATATATTTTTTGATGTGTTAAATATGAATGGTCATGAAATTAAATTTTCATTCGATATTGAACTTGTTGATAAACCGCAAATAGATAATTTATTTGAAAAAATTGGAAATTGTCTAAATGTACAATTTGATGAGAATTATATTGCATTTCTGAAAAATAATAATGAAATCTATAGATTTAGGGATGTTTCAGGTCAAACATCATTAAGCATAGAAAAAATAATAAATTCCTTTTTCGATTTTACTTTTGAGGATATTATTAATGTGCCTTTGTATAAATTTATGGTTTTAAAAAATAATGATAAAATAACAATATTAGCTATTATCCATTCATCAATATTTGACTACACATCAATTAATGAGTTTCATGGCTTATTTTATAACTCAATTGACCCATCTTTTAAAAATAACCTTTTATCTTATCATAAATATGTTCAAGAATATTTAAATTCACAGGATTTTGATAAAGACTCTGTTTTTTGGAAAAAATATCTGTTGGATATGGGAGATTATGTTAAATTCTTCAATATCCAATCAGGAGATTATAAAACTATAAAAATTCCTATTGCTCCTAATATGTTTTCAAATTTTTTAAAGGAATATGAAATTTCAAAATTTGAGTTCATAACTTCAATATTTTCCCTATATCTATCCAGAATCGATAGTACGCAGGGATGTCTTTTAAAAACAAGCATATCATCTGATGACGATAAGTTGGATAGAAACACTATACTAAAAATAGGATGTGGGGATGAGCAATCATTTATCGATTATATGGATAATGTTAAAAGTGTTTTTGATACTGTAGATGAACATACTAAAGTGGATATTGAAAATTATATTGATGAGGATTTATCCTATTATTCAGTTCATGATTTTACAAATTTGGAGAATGTAAAAGTTATTACAGGCATAAATTCTGCTTTAACCCTAAATGTATACAATAATTATTTGGAATTAGTTTATAATGATGATTTGTTCTCTGATAAATACATGGAGAATATGGTGGCTAATATTAATCATTTGATAAATAATGTTTTGGATTTACCTAATGAACAATGCAAAGAAATCGATATTATATCTGATAAGGAAAAAGAGTTAATTTTCAAATTTTTAAAAGGCCCAACTGTTGAAGTTGATAAGAATAAGACATTGTCTATGGCATTTCGTGAAAATGCTATTGAACATCCTGATAGAATTGCTATTGATGATGGAATTTGTCAAAAAACATATAGTGATTTGGAACAGTCAAGTAACTCAATTGCCAATGATTTAAGTAATGACTATGGTATTGGTTTGGGTGATGTTATAGCCGTAATACTTCCAAGGGATTACCATTTTCCAGAAATAGTATTGGCATTGAATAAGATTGGGGCTGCATTTGTACCTATAGATTCAGAATATCCATTAAAGCGTATGCAGCATATGCTTAATATCAGCAAATCCAAATATATCATCACTACTAAGAAATATGAAATTTCAAAGGATTTAAACACTGATTTAATCTATATTGAAGATTTAAATGATACTAGTAATGTTGATTTTGAATGCTTAGGTAACGGAAAAGATTTATTTGCAATAATGTTTACATCAGGAACAACTGGACTTCCTAAAGGAGTAATGATGTCCAATAAGCAAATTGCCGGTGTTGGAAGAGCTGTAAAAAGCATGTATGGCTCATCACCGGGAGATTTTTCAGGATGTTATGCCAGTTTCAGTTTTGCAGCATCATTCAGGATGTTCTTTTCATTGTATTTCGCTGAATCATGTAGGATATTCAATGAAAAGGAACGAAATGACAGTTTGCTTTTAATTCAAACACTTAAAAATCAACCTTTAAACGATTCAATATTGCCTCCTGCTGTTGGGCTTCCAATCATAGAAAACGACGAAATAAATCTAAACTATATGACAGTTGCGGGATCAAAAACCAATAACCTGCCTAAAAAGGACACCAATACTAAATTGCTCAACCTTTATGGAACAACAGAAATACTGATGGTTGTATCAGGTATTTTGCATGTGGATAGGGATGTTATACCTATTGGTAAACCAATGGACAACACTTGGGTATACATTTTGGATAAAAATTACAAACCAACTCCATTTGGGGTTCCAGGTAAAATATATGTTTCCGGAGATTATATGAGTCCGGGATATTATGGTAATCCTGAACTGACAGATAAGGCATATTTAGACAATCCGTACTGTGACTGTGAAGACAATAGGAGATTGTATTCTACTGGAGACATTGCTTACTATAATTTTGATGGTGAAATAGAAATCATTGGACGTGAAGACAATCAATTGTCTGTAAGGAGTTTCCGTATTGAATCTGAGGAAATTTTAAACATTATGAATAACTTCTCAGAGATTTCAGAAGTCTATTTGGATGTTGATTATGATAATTTAATTGCATATTACACAACCACTGATGAAATTGATATTGAAGATGTTAAAGAAGCTTTGAGAAACGAATTGCCAAAATATATGATTCCTTCACTTTTTGTTGAATTGGATGAAATACCTTTAAACATGAATGGTAAAATAGATAAATTTGCTATTAAAGAGATTTTTAAAGAAAAATCTGAAATGATTATTGGTGATGAAGTTCTTAAAACTGTGGTTGATGCATTTAAGAATATTTTAAATAGGGATCATGTTTTAATTGATGATAATTTTGTAGAATTGGGTGGGAACTCATTATCTGCAATGAATCTACAACTGATATTAAAAGAAAATTTGGATGTAAATCTTTATTCCAGTGAAATAATTGAGCTTTCAACTCCTGTAAATATTGCCAATCATATTAAATACAATTTGAATGTTCATTCAAAAGTTTGTGTTGATTATACTTTCAATGAATCATCTCCTTTATTGGAATCTCAATTGAATGTTTATCTTGATGAAAGTGTTAATGAAATGAACAGCGGATATAACAATCCATTTAAAATCAACTTTAAAAAATCGTTTTCTGTTGAGGAAATTGAAAATGCATTGTTTAAATTGTTTGATGTATATCCTATTTTAAAATCAAGGGTTATAATTGAAGAGAATTCACCTAAGTGTATTTTTGATGCCGAACCTGAAATCAAAAAGGGAATGCCAAATGATGTTAAATCTTTTGTCAAAACTTTTGAATTGGATAAATATTTGTCTAGATTTTTAATTGTAGAAGATGGGAATTCAACTAGCTTATGTTTAGATATTCATCATATGATTTTCGACGGTACATCAGTCAACATCCTATTGACCACATTATTGTCTATTTTGAATAATGAGGCTATGGATTTTGTTGATGATGGTATTTTAAGACAGATTTCATTTGAAGAAAACATATATCCGGAATACATTGACAGCGCTAAACAGTTCATGGATAGAATGTTGGCAGATAAAGACGAAACTTATGAGATATTGCCATCTATCGATGGGGATGGTAACGAATTTGAGTATTTAAATACCTTTAGCATCGATAAAAATTACTTATCTTCATTTTTACAAGATCACAACATCACTCATAATCAATTTTTCGCCAGCGTATTTGCATACACATTATCAAGATTCACAGGTTCAAATAAAGTTCTATTTAATCTTTTGGAAGATGGTAGGGGTCATATTGATTTATCCAAGTCTGTAGGAATGTTTGTTCGAACATTGCCCGTCCTTATTGGCTGTGAAAATCAAAGTGTCAATTCCTTTTTAGATTATTCAAGTCATTTAGTTAATTCGGTGATGAAGTATGATTTGTATCCTTTCCGTATTTTGGCTAATGAATATGATTTAAATTCAGATATTCTATTCCAATATTCACACAATCTATTCTATAATGCATCAAATAAAGATGAATTTGGTTATGAAATTGAAGACCTAAAAGAGGATGTGCAGGGAGATTTGTCATTCTTTATTTTTGATGTCGGTGAAGATGAATTGAGGATTAGGATTTTATATTCTGATAAATTTTCAAAATCATTCATTGAACAATTCAGTGAATCATATAAGTTAATTTTAAAAGAAATGATGCAAGTCAATGAATTATCACAAATTAATTATACCAGTTACTCAGATTTAAAATCTTTGGATAATTTCAATGCTACAGAACATGACTTGGATTACAAAGATGTTTTGGATGCATTCAACGATAATTTGGCAAATTTCCCTGATAATAATCTAGTGTCTTATAATGAGGTTTCTTATTCATATGGTGAAGGTGCATTTATTGCAAATAAGATTGCTAAAAAGTTAATTGATTTAGGTGTTGAAAAGCAAGATTGTGTTGCCTTTTTAGTTGAACGTAGCGAATTGTACATGTTTTCCACTTTAGCTATTTTATCCATTGGTGCTGTTTTTGTACCGTTGGATGATACTCACCCTGACAGTCGCATCAAATTCATGGCTGAAGATACCGGTGCAAAAGTTGTTATTGGGAGTGATGAAACTTACAAAAGGGCTGAAAGTTTATTTGATGATTCTATTGTTTTAAATATCTCAGAAATTCTTAAAGAAGATATGGGATATTTAAATCATTTGGATGTTGTTTATGGTGATGTAGCAAGTGTCTTATATACCAGTGGTAGTACTGGAGTTCCAAAAGGTGTAAAAATCACCAGAAAAGCTATTCTGAATGTTGCTGCATATTATGCTGATACATACGGATTAACCGGCAGTGATGTTTATGCGCTTTATCCTTCCATTGGTTTTGATGCAGGTTGTGAGTCTATATTCAAAACCATTTATGCAGGTGCATGTTTATCAATAGTTCCTGAAGATATGAAGTTGAATATGATTGGCTTAAATGATTATTTCATTGACCAAAATGTTACCCATACAATTATTACCACTCAGGTTGGTAAACTGTTTATGGAAACTGTTGACAATACTTCATTGAAGTATTTGTTTGTTGGTGGTGAAAAATTAGGAAAATTTGAAAGTCCTAATAATTATATTCTGGTTGATGAGTATGGACCTACAGAAACCAATAACTTTATTTCATCCATTAATAACTCAGATAAATCAGATTATTCTTCTATTGGTTATTTAAATTATAATTCTAAAGTTTATATTTTGGATTCACAACAAAGAAGGGTACCGATAGGTGCTGTCGGTGAATTGTACCTTGCAGGATATCAAGTATCTGAAGGTTATGTGAATCGTGATGAGGAGACTTTCAAGTCATTCATCGACAATCCTTTTGATGCTGGTGAGAATTATTCTAAATTATACCGTACTGGTGATATGGCACGTATGTTGCCTGATGGTACTTTGGGTATTGTCGGTCGTCGTGACGGTCAGGTTAAAATCAGAGGAAACCGTGTCGAGCTTTCAGAAATTGAATCTGTAATCCGGGAAATGGATTATATTGATGATGTTACAGTTCAAACTATTGAAAATGGGACCAACAATGAGTTGGTTGCTTATATTGTTTTATCTAAAGACTGGGATAGGGATGATCTTAAAGAAAATGTTTGTGATTATGTAAATAAATTTAAACCTGAATATATGATTCCTTCATTTGTCGTTAAACTGGATGAAATTCCTTTGAATGTTAATGGAAAAGTAAATAAACGGGCTTTGCCGGAAGTTGATTTGGACACTTTGCATGTTGATTATGTTGCACCTGTAACTGAAAGTGAAAGATATATTGTGGAAGCTTTCGAACTTGCATTTAATCAAAAAGACATTAGTTTATTCGATGACTTTGTCCGTTTGGGTGGAGATTCTATTAGGGCTATTCGTGTTATTTCATCACTTCAAAAAAATGACATTACTTGCAGTGCAAGAGATATATTAAATTATAAAACTCCATACTTAATTGCACAAAATATTAAAAGCACTGAAAAAATTTCACATAAAAATGTTGAAGGTGTTGTGGATTTACTTCCTATTCAGAAGTATTTCTTTGATCAAATAAAAGATAATGATTATACGCAGGAATATATTTTAAAATCAAGTAAAAATTTAAATTGCGGTATTTTACAAAATGCTCTAAATGAATTAACAAATATTCATGACATGCTGAGGGCATCATATAAAATTGAAGATGGAAAAGCAATACAGGAAATTTTACCTCTAGATACATGTGTTTGTAAAGTCAATGAATATAATGTATTAAGCATTTCAAATAAAATTTTTAATGATATTGTTTTAGAATCTAAAAAATCACTGAACATTAATGATAAGTTAATTGATATTAATCTTGTCCATTGCGAAAGTGAATGTTATATCATTTTTGTTATTCACCATTTAATTGTTGATGGAGTTAGCTGGAATATTCTGCTTGATGATTTGTCATATATCTATTCTCAATTGGAAAATAAAAAAGAAATTGATTTATCTATACCTTATTCCTATAAATCATGGGTCAGTGATATTAATGAAATCGTAAATGATATTTCTCAAGAAGAAAAAGAGCATTGGATTGAAATTAACAGTTTATTGGACGATTTGGATATTGAAGGAAAAAGCAATTATTATTCTTTTGATATAGATGCATCCTTTAATACTGATAACTTGTTAATGCTTTCTGAAGAGGAATATTGGGCATTATCTGTTGCACGTGCTTATAAAAAGACTTACGGTAATAATATCATTTATAATAGGGAATCTTATGGTAGGGATGAGAGCTTGGCAGATCTTTCAAGAACTGTCGGCTGGTTTACCAGCAAATATCCAGTAGCAGTTGATGTTGGAATTAATGATGATGGCATATCATTGATGGCAGATGTTTATAATGTTAAAACTGCACTCAAAGATGTTAATCATTTAGGTTTGAATTATTCCTCTTTAATCTTCACAACCAATGAATTCGAATATAAGAACTGTCCGGTTACATTCAATTTCTTAAGTACAGAGTTTGAATTTAAAAATGAATTATTCACATCAGTTAACCAAAATCTTTTCATTAAAGATGAAAATAATGGGGAATCTGTCTGTCATGGAATTTCCATAAATATTTCACGTATGGATAATTCATATGTTGTAAACGGAAATTATGCAGAAGATACATTTATTGGCGAGAAATTTGATGAATTTATTGAAAATATCAAATCAGAACTAAAATTAATCGATAATTATTCAATTGAAAATAATTTTATTGGCTGCTGCTTATCTGAATCTCAATTGGGAGTTTATTTGGATGAAAAAGTTCACAACAAGGGTTCTGCCTACATTGTTAAGGATATTGTTAAATGTGGTGTTGATAAATCAGTTGAAGAAATTGAAAATGCAATTCATCTGTTAATTAATAAGCATCCTATTTTAAAAGGACGCATTGTTGATAATGGGGATTTGCCTCTTTTAATCTGTGATTCTTGTCCTTCAATCGATGTTGTTGATGAAATCGATTATTCCAAAATGCTTTATCCTTTTGATTTGGATAAATCATTATCACGTTTTTACATTGTTGATAACAATGATGCTAAATCAGTATTCTATTGCATGCACCATACAATAAGTGATGCAAGCAGCCGTAAAATAATTAACAATGAGTTAACTGAATTATTAGATGGAATATATGATGATACTATTGATTTAGGATTTATTTATGCTAGTAATGATTCATTTGAATCTAGATTTAAAGTGGAGTATGGAACTAGTGAAAAATTCTTTAATCAAGAATTTGCTGACATGGAAGATGTTCATTATCTCATGGAGGATATTGATGGGTGTGCAGGAAGTGTCAGTCTCCCGATTCTTGATGTGCGAAATGATGTTGAGAAATTTGTCAATGAAATGGGAATTACAGTTAGTAATTTCTTGAATTCAGTTTTTGCATATGCATATTCCCGTTTCATAGGTAGCAATAAGGTTTATTATAATTTTACAGAACATGGACGTCATGAAGACTATAGTCAAAATGCCTTGGGAATGTTCATTCGCACTATTCCAATTATTGTTGATTGTGAAAATAAATCTGTCAGGGATTATTTAAGCAATGTTTCTGATTTAATCTTAGAATCAATGAGCAATAGTGATTATCCATTTAGGTTACTTGCAAATGAATTTGGCTTAAATAATGATGTTATCTTTGAATATAATTATGATTTAAATGACATGGGTAAAATTAAAGATGAAATTGTCTTTGGTGATTCTGCTGATTCAGTTTCAGAATTTTCATGTGTTGTAAATGATTTTGATGATAATTTCATTGTAAATGTAAACTACTCGGACAAGTATAGTCAAAATAGTGCTGAGCGTTTTGTTAATGTATTTAAAGAAATATTAACTCAGTTTTTAGATAAGAATAACTTGTCTGATATAAATTATATTTCAGATACTGATTCGGATATTTTAGACGGTTATAATCAAACTGAACATTCTTTAATGTATGATGATGTTTTGGATGCATTTAATGATAATTTAAGAAAATGTCCTTCTAATAAACTGGTAACATATAATGATATTTCTTACACCTATGAAGAAGGAGCATTCATCGCAGATAAGATTGCTGAACAACTAATTGATTCGGGCATAAAGCCGCAAGATCGTGTTGGCTTTTTGGTAGAACGTTCAGAGTTGTATATGTTTTGTGTTTTGGGTATCATGTCCATGGGTGCCGTTTATGTTCCTTTAGATGATAATTTGCCTGATGAGCGAATAAAATTCATATTAAGTGACACGGAATCCAAGGTTGTTATAGTCAGTGATGAGACTTATGGCCGTTTATCTAATTGGGGTGATGATTGCATTGTTTTTAATGTATCGAACCTTATTGATGATGATGTTGGCACTTTATCTGGTTTGCCTGTGGTTTATGGTGACTTAGCTTGTATTTTGTATACTAGTGGTACTACTGGTGTTCCTAAAGGTGTTAAAATCACACGTAAATCTATGGTGAATGTTTCTCAATTTTATATTGAGAAATATGGCTTGGGAAGCAATGATGTTTATGCATTGTTTTCAGCTATTGGTTTTGATGTATCCAATTTCATAATTGGTGCTGTTCTATATAGTGGAGCTTGCCTTAGTGTAATTCCGGAAAATATTAGGCTCAACATGGCTGAAATGAATAGCTATTTCCTCAAACAGGGTGTTACACACGCATTTATAACTACTCAGGTAGGTAAGCTATTCATGCAAAGCGTTGAGGATACGTCATTGGATGTTTTACTTGTCGCAGGTGAAAAATTAGGTAAAGTTGAAAGTCCAGAGAATTATGAGTTGGTTGACGGATTTGGGCCAACAGAAGCATTTGCCTTCATGTCTTCCATACACAATTCACAAAAAATCCATGAATCTTCAGTAGGATTTTTAAATTATAATACAAAAGCTTATGTTTTAGATGATGAAAGAAGAAAGGTTCCTATTGGGGCTGTTGGTGAGTTATGTCTTGCAGGTTATCAAATTGCTGATGGTTACTTGAACCGTGAAGAAGAAACAAAAAATGCATTTATCAGCAATCCATTTGATGATAATGAGTATGGTGTATTGTATCGTACTGGTGATATGGTACGCATGCTGCCGGATGGTTCTTTAGGTCTTGTGGGTCGTCGTGACGGTCAGGTTAAAATCAGAGGAAACCGTGTTGAATTATCAGAAATTGAATGTGTTATTCGTGAAATAGAATATGTGGAAGATGTAACAGTTCAAACCATAACCCATAATGATAATAATGAAATAGTTTCTTATGTGGTTGTAAACAAAGAATTTGGAGCTGATGAACTTAAATATTCAATTTGTAATTATGTAACTAAACGTAAACCTGATTATATGGTTCCATCATTTGTAATAGGTTTAGACAATATTCCTTTAAATGTTAATGGTAAAGTAGATAAACGTGCATTACCTGAAGTTGATTTAGATAGTTTAAATGTCGAATATGTTGCTCCAACAAATGAAATAGAAAAAATTATAGTTGAAGCGTTTGAAAAAGTCTTCCGTAATGATAAAATTGGAATTTATGATGATTTCATCCGTCTTGGTGGTGATTCTTTAGCTGCAATAAAATTGCTGTCCTATCTTGAAGATTATAATATTGCCGCAGCGGATATTTTAGGCCTGCATACTCCTTATGCAATTGCAAATAATATTAAAGATGAATCATTTGATTTTGATATCTACTCTGTGGAATCCGGTTGTCCGTTGAATGAATCTCAATTAAATGTGTATTTGGATATCGTAACCAACAATAAAATTGACTCTTATCTGCTCTCTGTTCTCATGGAAATTTCCGGAGAATATGATATTGATTCCATAACCAATGCTTTGGATGAAATAATTAAGGTCCATCCTATTTTAGGAATGTGTGTTAGTGATGATTATGAAGTGCCTTATTTAATCAAAGGATCTAAACCGGCAATTATTGTCAAATCTGATGCTGATGATGAATTCATATTGGACTTTTTAACTAAACCTTTTGATTTGAATGATAGTTTATCAAGATTTTTAATTGTTAAAAATAATGATGTGTATAATCTATTTGCTGTTTTCCATCATATTATATTCGATGCATTATCAGAAAATGTCTTTAAACAGGATTTATTAGATATTATTAGTGGAAAATCTCTTGATATTGATGATTCATTCTTAAAGGTATCTGCGTTTGCCAAAGAAATTCAGGAAACTGATGAATATGTTGATGCGGGTAAGTTCTATGAATCAATGCTTGCTGATAGTGATGAAGCAGGTATTTTATTGGATAGTGTAGATTCTGATAAACATGGAATTGAACATATCAACTTGAATTTTGATTTAAAATCATTTAAATCATTTTTAGATAAATATCAAGTTAATGAAAATATATTGTTCACAAGTGTATTTGCTTATACATTATCCAGATATGCTGGAAGCGATAAAGCATTATTCAACATAATAGAGAACGGACGTAGCAGATTTAATAATCTGGACTCCATAGGTATGTATGTAAATACGTTGCCTATGTTGGTTAATTGTGAAAACCAGGATGTCTCATCATTCATGGAGTATATGTCAACTTTAGTGTATGATGTGATGAGATATGATTATTATCCGTTTAGATTACTGGCCAATAAATATGATATTGATTCTAATATTTTATTCCAGTATCTGCCTGATTGGATTGAATTGGATAATAAGTTATATGACAATAGATCCATATATGATGAGATAATCGGCATAAGGGATGATTTAATTTCAGATTTCAGTGTGGATGTCATCCAAAATGGTGAAGAATACACATTGAGTATTACATATTCAGATAAATATTCTAAAAACATGGTTCAACATTTCATGGAATCATATAATTTAATTTTACAGGAAATGATTGATGTTAATAAGTTGTCTGACATCAATTATGTCTCAGATTATGATTTAGAATTTTTAGATACTATTAATAAAACTGAATATCCTTTAGATTATTGCGATATTCTGGATGCATTTAATGATAATCTGTCAAAATATCCAAATAATAATCTCGTATCTTGCGATAATAGATTTTATAGCTATTCTCAAGGCGCATTTATTGCCGATGAGATAGCTATTCGTTTAAAAAATGCAGGTGTTAAATCTCAGGATAATGTTGCATTTTTAACTGAAAGGTCTGAATTATACTTGTTAAGTGTTTTAGGTATTTTGTCTGCTGGAGCGGTTTATGTTCCTCTTGATGATACACTTCCTGATAAACGTATCAAATTCATATTGAATGATGCCGATGCCAAAGTGATTATTGTTGATAATAACAATTTTGAGCGTGCAGAATATTTATCAAATAATCATTGTATAATAAACATTTCAGATATTGTAAATGAGGAAATTGGAACTTTAGCTAGTTTACCTGTTGTATATGGGGATTTAGCAGCTATTTTATACACCAGTGGTACTACTGGCATTCCGAAAGGTGTTAAAATTACTAGAAAGGCTATTGTTAATTCTGCTCATTTTTATATTAAGACATATGAATTGACTAGTGAGGATGTTTTCGGATTATATTCATCTATTGGTTTTGATGCTGCGTATAAAGCTATTTTTACTGCAATTTATGCTGGAGCTTGTTTGGATGTCATTCCAAATGATGTTAAATTGAATATGAATGATTTAAATAGCCATTTCCTCAAACATAGTATAAATCATGTTGATATCACCACACAGGTTGCCAAGTTATTAATTAGTCAAATTGAGGATATTTCATTAGATGTTTTATTTACGGGTGGTGAAAAATTAGGTGAATTTAATGAAGATGTTTCCTGCCGATTTGTTGATGGATATGGGCCTACAGAGGCTTATGTTGAAGTTGCCACTATTGATGTTGAAAATAGGATTGATTCTTCATCCATAGGTTATTTAATCAACAACACAAAAGCATATATTTTGGATGATGAATTTAGGCGTGTTCCTGTTGGTGCTGTAGGTGAATTATTCTTATCGGGATATCAAATAGCTGATGGTTACTTAAACCTTAAAGAAGAAACTGCTGATTCATTTATTGAAAATCCGTTTGAAAATGATGATGATTATAATGTATTGTATCGTACCGGAGATATGGTCAGGATATTGCCTGATAAATCATTGGCGATTGTAGGACGTAAAGACAATCAGGTTAAAATCAGAGGTAATCGTGTAGAATTATCTGAAGTGGAATCAGTAATACTGGAAATTAATTATATTGATGATGTCACTGTTCAAACAATTGAAAATAATGGTAATTATGAATTAATCGCTTATGTTGTAACAGTAAGTAAAATTGATAATCTTAAAGAATCTGTCTGTGAATATGTAGCTAAAAATAAACCGGAATATATGATTCCTTCATTTATTGTCGAATTAGATGAGATTCCACTGACTGTTAATGGTAAAGTGGATAAAAGATCATTACCTGGTGTTGATTTAAAAACTTTACGTGCAGAATATGTTGCTCCTGAAACTGAAAATGAAAAGATTATTGTTGATGCATTCAATAAAGTCTTTAATGAAACAACTATTGGATTAAATGATGATTTTATCAGTTTGGGTGGAGATTCTATCACTGCTATTCGTGTAATCTCCTTGCTTGAAAAAAATGATATTTCATGCAATGCAAGAGACATATTGAGTTACAAAACTCCATATTTAATTGCACAAAATGTGGAAAGGATACATAAAACTTCATTTGAAGCTATAGAAGGGGAAGTTGATTTACTCCCTATTCAAAGTTATTTCTTTGATCAAATCAATGAAAATGATTATTCTCAAGATTTTATATTAAAATCAAAAGTTAATTTGGATTTAAACATTTTACAAAAAGCATTCGATGAATTAACTAATGTTCATGATATGCTGAGAGCAACATTTAAAAAAGGCGATAATGTCTATCAGGAGATTTTACCATTAAATGCTCGGATTTGTGAAGTTAATGAATTAACCACAGATGATTTAAACACATCTCTTAAGGATGTTATTGTTGAATCAAAGAAATCTCTTGATATTGATGGTAATTTAATTAAAATTAGTCTTATTCATTATAATGATGAATGTTATGTTGTCTTTGTGATACATCATTTAATTATTGATGGTGTTAGCTGGAGTATTTTAATCGATGATTTATCCTATATTTACAACCTGTTGGAGCAAGAAAAAGAAATTGATTTATTGAAACCGTATCCTTATAAATATTGGGTTGGAGATGTTGAAAAATTAGCTGAAGATATTTCTGATGATGAAAAGCAGCATTGGTATAAAATGGATTCGTTATTGGATGATTCTTCTATTGAAGGAAAGTCCAATTTATTCAATATCAATATCAAATCATGTTTCAATGCAGACAATTTATTAATGTTAAGTGAAGAGGAATATTTGGCTTTAAGTATTTCTCGTGCTTATAAGAGGACTTATGGAATGGACATTATATTTAATCGCGAAACTTATGGTCGTGATGAAAGTTTAGCAGATGTGAACCGAACAGTTGGTTGGTTTACAACTCAATATCCTGTTTATGTTGGTATTAGTGCTGCTGCTGATGATATTTCTTTAATGAATGATGTTTATTCTATTAAAACAGCATTTAAAGAGGTTAAACATTTAGGTTTGAACTATGGGTCTTTAATTTATAAGTTACATGAAATGGAATACAAAAACTGTCCTGTCACTTTCAATTTTTTAAGTACTGAATCCGCATATGAAAATGAATTGTTCCAATCAGTTAAAAAAGAATTATTATTAAATGATAAAAATAACTCTGAAGAATTAGATTCAGTTACTTATGGTATTTCTTTCAATATTTCTCGTGTTGATGATTCATATATGATTTCTGGAGATTATGCTGGAGATACATATATTGGAGATGAATTTGAAGAATTTATTGAAAATATTATGCATGAATTGAAATTCATTGGTGAATATGAATCTGGAGATATGGTTTGTGTATTGTCCGAATCCCAAATGGGTGTTTATTTAGATGAAAAGGTTAATGATAAGGGTACAGCTTATTCAACAACAGGAATTATCAAATGTGGCTTTAATACATCTGTAACTGAAATTAAAAATGTCATTGATTATTTAATTGATAAACATCCAATTTTAAAAGGTCGTATTGTTGATGGAGAGGTTCCTCTTTTAGTCTGCGATAGCTATCCTTCCATTGAAGTTGTAGATGATACTGATTATTCCGAATTGATTAGACCATTTGATTTGAATGGATCTCTCGCACGTTTTTACATTATTGAAGATAATGGTGAAAAATCCATATTTTACGATATTCATCATGTAATCAATGATGCAACAAGTACCAATTTAATTAATAATGAATTGATTGGGGCATTGGAAGGCAGGTTTGATGATGGTGTGGATTTAGGATTTGTTTATGATAGCAATGACTTATTTAACTCCAAATTTGAAAATATTTATGATGAAGCACATGAATTCTTTGAAAATAATCTTTCAGGAATGGATGAAGTCAATAGTCTGTTAAGTGATTTAAACGGTTCTAAAAATATTATTCAACTTCCAATTCGTGGAGTTCGCCAAAATGTTGAAAAATTTTGCCGTGAAAACGGAATTACTGTGGGTAATTTACTTAATGCAATTTTTGCTTATTCCTATTCTCGTTTTGTTGGGGATAATAAAGTTTATTTCACCTATACAGAACATGGTCGTCATGAAAACTACAATCAAAATGCATTGGGAATGTATATTCGCACTATTCCGATAATTATTGGCTGTGAAAACAGAACTGTTAAAGAGTTTATAACTGATGTATCTGATTTAATCATGGATTCAATGAAATATAGTGTATATCCATACAGATTGCTTGCAAGAGAGTTTAATTTAAACAAGAATATATTATTTGAATATAATTTTGATTTAAATGATGTCTCAGATATAGATGATGAGTTAATCATTGAAGATATTGAAAGGGACTTGGTTTCAGAGTTTTCATGCATAGTTAACGATTTGGATGATGGATATCTAATTAGAATTGGGTCTTGTGAAAAATACTCAAATGAGACTATTATACGATTTTTAAATGTATTTAGGGAAGTTCTAATTCAAATGTTGGATAAAAATGAATTAAAAGACATTGTTTATATTTCAAAATCTGATATGGAACTTTTAGGTACTGTTAATCAGACGGAACATTCTTTGAAATATAGTGATATTCTAGATTCATTTAATTGTAATTTAAGTAGATATCCTAACAATAATCTTGTATCCTATAATGGAAGAGTTTACAGTTATAGTCAGGGAGCATTTATTGCAGATAAGATTGCTAAAAAGTTAATTAATTTGGGTGTTGGTCATCAAGAGTCTGTTGCTTTCTTAGTTGAGCGTTCTGAATTGTATATGTTTAGTATTTTGGGTATTTTATCTCTCGGAGCAGTTTATGTTCCACTTGATGATGAATATCCGGATAATCGTATCGAGTTAATGTTGAATGATACTGGTTCTAAAGTTGTTATTGTTAGTGACAACACTTATAATCGTGTTAATAATTTAATTGATGATAATATAATTCTTTTAAATATTTCAGATATTGTTAATGGTGATGTGGGTAATTTATCCCGTTTGCCGGTTGTTTATGATGATTTAGCTTGTATTTTATACACAAGTGGTAGTACTGGTGTTCCTAAAGGGGTTAAAATTACTAGAAAGGCTATTCTTAACTTTACAGAATTTTATGTTAATGAGTCAGGCATAAGTAAGGATGATGTTTACGGTTTATTTGCTTCTATTGGTTTTGATGTTGCTATAAAAGGTATTTTCTCATCAATTTATTCCGGTGCTTGCTTGAATATCATTCCAGAGGATATCAAATTAGATATGAATAAACTAAATAATCATTTCAAACGTTATGGAATCACTCATACTCACATTACAACACAAGTTGCAAAATTGTTTATTAATGATGCTGATGATATTTCATTAACTGAATTGGTTACTGGTGGTGAAAAGTTAGGGGAAATAGATAATCTGGAGGGTTATCGGTTTGTAGATACTTATGGACCAACAGAGGCATGTGTATATGTTACAAGCATACCTGAAGGGGATAAAATAGATTCTTCATCTGTAGGATACTTGTTAAATAATGTTAAGGCTTATATTTTGGATAATGAACAAAGACTCGTGCCTTATGGTGCTGTAGGTGAATTATATCTGGCAGGTTATCAAATAGCTGACGGATACTTGAATCGTGAAGAAGAAAGTGCAAAATCATTCATTAACAATCCATTTGATGATAATGAAGATTATAATGTTTTATATCGTACTGGAGATATGGCACGTCTACTTGCTGATGGTTCTATAGCCATTATCGGACGTCGGGATGGACAAGTTAAAATCAGAGGTAATCGTGTAGAATTGTCTGAAGTTGAATCAATAATTAGAGAAATAAACTATATTGAGGATGTTACAGTTCAAACAATTGAAAATAATGGTAATAATGAATTAATAGCTTATGTTGTAACATTAAAGAAAATGTGTGACCTTGGAGAGTCCATTAGTAAATATGTAGCTAAAAATAAACCTGCGTATATGGTCCCTTCATTCATTGTTGAATTAGATAAGATTCCATTGACTGTTAATGGTAAAGTGGATAGAAATGCTTTGCCTGAAGTTGATTTAGATAGTTTGCGTGCAGAGTATGTTGCTCCAACAACAGAAAATGAAAAAATAATTGTTGAAGCATTCGAAAAAGTATTTGACCAGGAAAATATTGGTATATATGATGATTTCATTCGTTTAGGTGGTGATTCATTAACTGCAATTAAGTTATTATCCAATCTTGAGGATTATGATATTTCTGCAGGGGATATTTTAAGTTTACACACTCCATATGCAATCGCCAGAACTATTAAAGAAAGTTCCTTTGATTTGGATGTTTATTCTGTGGAATCTGGTTGTCCATTAAATGAGCCTCAATTAAATGTATACTTGGATATTGTGGCTAATGATATGAAAAATGCTTACCTTATTCCTTTATCTATGAATATTTCTAAGGATTATGATGTCAATGAAATCAAAACAGCTTTGGATGAATTGTTGAAGGTTCATCCTATTTTAGGCATGTGTGTTAGTGATGAATTTGAAGTTCCATACCTGGTAAAAGGATCTGAACCGGAAGTTATTGTTAAATCTGATGTGGATGATGATTATATAAAAGAATTCCTGACAAAACCATTTGATTTGTATGACCGTTTATCCAGATTTTTAATTATTGAAAATAATGATGACTATGACTTTTTCGCTGTTTTTCATCATATTATATTCGATGCAAGTTCAGAAATGATATTTAAAGGGGATTTATTATCTATTCTTGCCGGTTCTTCTGTTGATTTTGAAAGTTCATTTTTAGAAGTATCTGCATTCAACCAACAAATCCAAAAAACAAACGAATATGGTGAAGCCAGATCATTTTATGACAATATGTTAGTTGACAGTGATGAAGTGAACGTATTATTGGATGCTGTCGGTGCTGATGGTCCTGGTTTTTATTCCACTAAATTAGATGTTGAGTTAACTGAATTCTTATCAAAAAATAATATTGGTGAAAATATATTATTCACTAGCGTATTTGCTTATACTTTGTCCCGTTTTGTTGGAAATGATAATGCATTGTTTAATATAATAGAAAGTGGACGCAGCAGATTTAACAATTTGGATTCAATTGGAATGTTTGTAAATACATTGCCATTACTTGTTGATTGTAAAAACCAAAAGATATCCACTTTCATGGGTTATATGTCTGATTTGGTTTATAATGTGATGAAATATGATTATTATCCATTCAGATTACTTGCAAATGAATATAATCTCGAGTCCAATATTTTATTCCAATTCATACCTGGATGGCTTAAGAAAACAAGGTCTGTAAATGTTGATAATGATTGGATTTATGATTTTGGTGATTCAATTTCTGATTTGACTTTTGAAGTTATTCAGGAGGGTGCAAATTACATTTTACGCGCAACATATTCTGATAAATATTCTAATGAATTTATTAAGCAGTTTACAGATTCATATAAATTAATTTTAAATGAACTGATTGCTGTTGACATGTTGGGTGATATTAATTATATTTCATACTCTGATTTGGAAATTTTGGATAATTATAATAAAACGGAATGTCCTTTATTCTATGATGACATTTTAGATGCGTTTAATGATAATCTGGCCAAATATCCTAAAAACAGTTTAGTTTCATATAATGATTTGGATTATAGTTATGGGGAAGGTGCCTTCATTGCTAATAAAATAGCTGACAATTTAACAGATTTAGGTGTTAATGAGCAGGATAATGTTGCATTTTTAGTTGAAAGGTCTGAATTATATCTGTTAAGCGTTTTAGGTATTTTATCTGCCGGAGCGGTTTATGTTCCTCTGGACAGCACCTTGCCTGATGAACGTATAGAATTCATATTAAACGACACTGAATCTAAAGCTGTTATAGTTAGTGATGAAACATATGCTCGTGTAAATAATTTAACAAATGATAATGTTATTCTTTTAAATATTTCAGATATTGTTCATGGTGATGTTGGTAGTTTATCTAGTTTGCCGGTTGTCTATGGTGATTTAGCTTGTATTTTATACACCAGTGGTACTACTGGTGTTCCTAAAGGTGTTAAAATTACCAGAAAAGCTATTCTAAATGCATCAAGTACCTACTCAATTAAATATGGATTGGGTGTTGGTGATGCTTACGGTATGTTTGCATCTGTTGGTTTTGATATTGGATCACTTTCAATGGCTGTTGTTTTATACTCAGGAGCTTCTTTAGCTGTTATTCCAGAAGATATCAAATTGGACATGTTTGAGCTGAATAAGTATCTGATTGACCATAATGTTACTCATACTTCAATTACAGCTCAAGTGGGTAAATTATTCATCCAAAATGCAGACAATGATTCATTGAGAGTATTATCTGTCGGTGGTGAAAAGTTAGGTGAGTTTGAAAACCCTAAAAATTACAGGTTAATGGATGAATTCGGACCTACAGAGGCATTTGCATTTGTCTCTTCAATAGATAACTCACAAAAAATCGATACCTCATCAGTTGGCCATATCAATCCAAACATGAAATTCTACATTTTGGATAATGAGTTTAGACGTGTTCCTGTTGGTGCTGTTGGTGAACTGTACCTAGCAGGTATCCAAATAGCTGACGGATACTTGAACCGTAAAGAAGAAACAGATAGTGCATTTCTTCAAAATCCATTTGATGGCGGAATAATGTATCAAACCGGGGACATGCTGAGAGTATTGCCTGATGGTTCATTAGGTGTTGTTGGCCGTCGTGATGGACAAGTAAAAATCAGAGGAAACCGTGTAGAACTCTCTGAAATAGAATCAGTAATACATGAAATTGATTTTGTGGATGATGTTACAGTTCAAACAATTAAAAATAGGACAAACAATGAACTGGTTGCATATGTTGTTGTATCTCAGCAAATGGAAAATCTTAAAGAGTCCGTTTGTGATTATGTAGCTAAATCTAAACCTGACTATATGGTTCCTTCCTTTGTTGTTGAATTGGATAGGATTCCGTTAACTGTCAATGGTAAAGTGGATAAGAAGGCTCTTCCTGAAGTTGATTTAGATAATTTGCGTGCAGAATATGTTGCTCCAACAAATGAAATTGAAAGGGACATTGTCAGTGCATTTGAGAAAGTATTTAATCAGGAAAACATCGGTATTTACGATGATTTCATCAGATTAGGTGGAGGTTCATTAACTGCAATTAGGGTATTGTCTCATCTTAGGGACTACAACATTGTTGTAGCCGATATTTTAAGTTTGCACACTCCTTATGCAATTGCCAATAGTGTATATGATGTTTCATTTGACTTGGATATTTATTCCCTGGAATCTGGCTGTCCTTTGAATGAAAGCCAATTAAATGTATATCTGGATATTGTTGCTAATGATAAATTTGATTCTTATCTCATCCACGGTGCAATAAATATCTCCAAAAAGTATTCGTATGAAGAATTGTATGGTGCATTGGATAAGATATTGGAAGTTCATCCAATTTTGGGAATGTGTGTTAGCGATGAATTTGAAGTACCTTACCTGGTTAAAGGATCTGAACCGTCAATTATTATAAAATCTGAAATTGATGATGAATTTATCATTGAATTTTTAACAAAGGCTTTCGATTTGTATGACAGTTTATCAAGATTTTTAATTGTCGAATATGATGACAAATATGTTTTATTTACAGTATTCCATCATATAATCTTTGATGCATTATCTAAAGGTGTATTTAAAAAGGACTTACTGGATATTCTTGAAGGCAATACATTAGATGTTGACGATTCATTTTTAAAAGCATCTGCTTTTGCTAATCAGATACATGAAACTGATGAATATAACAAAGCAAATAGTTTTTATGAATCTATGCTGGCTGATATTGATGAAACAAATCTGTTGCTTGATGATGTTTATAGTGACGGCATAGGCATTTGTGAAATGGATTTGGATGTAAATCTAAGTTTATTCAAATCATTTTTAGATAAGTATGCAATAAGCGAAAATGTATTGTTCACAAGCGTATTTGCTTATACATTGTCCAGATTTGTAGGAAGCGATAAAGTTTCATTCAACATTGTCGAGAACGGTAGGGACAGATTAAATAATTTCGATGCCATTGGAATGTATGTTAATACTTTGCCTTTATTGGTGGATTGTAAAAATCAAAATATCAGTTCTTTCATGGAGTATATGTCAGATATAGTGTATAATGCTGTGAAATTTAATTATTATCCATTCAGATTATTATCTAAAGAATATAATATTAATTCAAATATTTTGTTCCAATTCATACCTGAATGGGTTGTTAATGATAAAAAAGAATTTGATGAAAGTGAATTTGCATCCTTGGACATTGTTGGAAACATGGAGAATTTCATTGCTGATTTTAATGCTGATGTCCTCCAAAAAGGAAGTAATTATATTTTGAATATAAATTATTCCGAAAAATATTCTAAAGATTTAATTGAAAGGTTCATACAAACATACAAGTTAATTTTATCACAAATAATAGCTGTGGATAGCTTGAATGATATTAATCATGTTTCAGAATCTGATTTAGAGCTTTTAGATAGTTATAATAAAACAGAATATGAATTTGAATACAAAGACATTTTGGATGCATTTAATGATAATTTAGTAAAATATGAGAATAATGGGCTGGTTGGTTATGGGGATAGGATTTATTCTCACGGTGAAAGTGCGTTTATTGCAGATAGGATTTCTAAAGGATTAGCTGATTTGGGTGTTTCAAAACAAGATTATGTTGCATTGTTTGTTAACCGTTCTGAATGGTTCTTATTGGCAAGCATGGGTGTCTTATCATGTGGAGCAATTTATGTTCCTATTGAAACTACATATCCTGAAGAACGTATAATGCTGATGCTTGAGGATACACAATCTAAAGTTGTTATAGTTAGTGATGAAACAGAACAGAGAATTCTTAAAATAATTTGTGATAATAATCTAAATATTGATGCTTTAAATGTATCAGCCATTCTTGATGAAGGTATCTCTAGTTTAAATCATTTGGGTTGCGTTCAAGTTGATGAGGATGATGTTGCATGTGTTTTATACACTAGCGGTACTACTGGAACTCCAAAAGGTTCTTTAATCACAAGAAAAGCCGTAAATAACTTTGTTTCATGGTATGTAAAAGAAACAAAATTCACTTCTGATGATGTTTACGGTATGCATTGTTCATATGTATTTGACATTCACACTGCTGCTTTATTCGCTCCAGTTGTTACTGGTGGTTCATTATATGTAGTTCCAGAAGATATTAGATTGGATTTGAAGGCTTTAAACGATTATTATGTTGCACATAACTGTACTCATACTTATATCACCAGCCAGGTAGGTAAATTATTTGCTGAAAGTGGTATGCAGACAACTATCAAATTGCTATGTTTCGGTGGAATGAAGCTTGGTGAGTTAAATGCTCCTGATTCCATTGGTCCTTTTGAAACTTATGGACCATCTGAAAACTTAGCAGTTTCCACAAGTATATTTGCAAACGATCGTATGCACCACTCCAGTATTGGTAATTTCATAAGCAACGTAAAAGGATATGTCCTTGATAATGAACATCGAAGAGTACCTTTAGGTGCTGTAGGTGAATTATATCTTGCAGGTTGTCAACTAACTCCAGGATACCTAAATAGGGATGAGGAAAATAATAAGGCATTCTTTAAAAATCCATTTGATGATGAAGAGGACTATGAACAAATTTACAGTACAGGAGATATGGTGAGATTCCTGCCGGATGGTACTTTGGGTATTGTAGGTCGTCGTGACGGCCAGGTTAAAATCAGAGGAAACCGTGTGGAACTTACTGAAGTCGAATCAGCAATAAGAAATATTGATATTGTTGAGGATATTACAGTTCAAGTAATCAATAATGAATTAGTGGCTTATGTAGTTGTGTCTAATAATTTGGAAGGTAATGAATTGGCAGATTATGTTCGTGATTATGTCGCTGATCATAAACCGGATTATATGGTTCCATCATTTGTAATTAAACTGGATAATATTCCTTTAAATGTTAACGGTAAGGTGGATAAACGTGCCTTGCCCGAAATTGACATGGATGCATTGCGTGTAGAATATGTCGCACCGACAACAGAAAAAGAAAAAGTCATTGTAGAAGCGTTTGAGAAAGTCTTTAATCAAGAAAATATCAGTTTATATGATGATTTCATACGTCTGGGCGGAGATTCAATTACTGCAATTCGCCTTATTTCAATACTTCAGAAAAATGCCGTATCCTGTAATGCAAAGGATATATTGTCTTTTAAAACTCCTTATCTAATTGCACAGAATATTAGTGATATCAGTCATGTTTCTTATGATGCTGTTGAAGGTGAAGTGGAATTGCTTCCTATTCAACGTTATTTCTTTAATCAGGTTAATAGTAATGAGTTTTCCCAAAGCTTTATCCTGAAATCAAATGCAGACTTGGATTTAAGTATTTTACAAAATGCAATGGATGAATTAACTAATGTTCATGATATGTTGAGAGCTTCTTTCAGATATGATGGAGATGATGTAATCCAGAATATTTCACCATTGGATACTCGTGTTTGTGAAATTAATGAGATTAATATTGATAATGATTTTGATGGCAATATTAAAGGTATAATATTGAAATCCATTCAGTCTCTGGACATTAGTGATAATCTAATACGGATAAATCTTGTTCGATATAATAATGAATCTTATCTTGTCTTTGTAATTCATCATTTGATTATTGACGGAATCAGCTGGAGCATTTTAATCGATGATTTAACTCATATCTACAAAGAATTGGAACAAGGTAATGAAGCTGACTTGTTAAGGCCTTATTCATATAAGTCATGGGTTGGAGATGTTAAAAAATTAGCTGAGGACATGTCCTATGATGAAAAGCAACATTGGATTGAAATAAATAATTTGTTGGATGATTCCTCAATTAAAGGCCAGTCCAATCTTTTCAGTTTTAATGCAGATTCTTCTTTTGATGTAAATAATTTATTGATGTTGACTGAAGAAGAGTACTTGGCTTTAGCAATTTCCCGCGCTTATAAAAAGACATATGGTAAAAATATAATATTTAATCGTGAATCCCATGGTCGTGATGATAGTTTGGCAGATGTTAACAGAACTGTCGGTTGGTTTACTAGCCAATATCCGGTTCCGGTTAATATTAATAGTCGACATGATGATATTTCATTAATTAATGATGTTTATAGTATTAAAACTGCATTTAATGATGTTAAACATTTAGGTTTGAATTATGGGTCATTGATTTATGACTCCTGTGAATTAGAATTCAAACATTGTCCGGTTACTTTTAATTTCTTAAGTGGTGAATTTACATTTAAAAATGAATTATTTGAATCATACAGATTAGATTCATCAGATAATAATGTAATTGAAAGGGATTTAACTGCTTATGGTGTCACTTTCAATGTTTCACGTGTAAATGATTTTTATGAGGTTAGTGGTGAATATGCAAGCAACACTTTCATTGGAGATAAGTTTGAAAAATTTATTGAAAGAATAAAGTATGAATTGAAATTCATCGGTGAATACAAATTTGATAATGTTATTTGTGCATTAAATGAATCTCAAATGGGAGTTTATTTGGATGAGAAAGTCAATGACAAGGGAACTGCATATGCAAATTCAGGAATCTTCGAATGTAGTTCAAATAAATCAATTGATGAAATTAAAGATGCAATTGAGTTATTAATCAATAAACATCCTATTTTAAAAGGCCGTATCGTCGATGAGGATATTCCACTTTTAGTCTGCGATAGTTATCCCTTAATCGAAGTTGTGAATCATAATGATTATTCAAAATTAATCCATCCGTTTGATATGGAGAAATGTTTAGCACATTTCTATATCATTGACTGTGATGAGGGTAAATTCATATTTCATAATATGCACCATATTATTAGCGATGCTACAACTAGAGTCATTGTTAATGAGAATTTGGATGCTGCTTTAAATGGTGAATTGGATGAAGATGTTGATTTGGGTTTTGTTTATGATAGCAGGGATTCATTCGATTCCAAATTTGAAAAAATTTATGACGAATCATATGAATTCTTTAAAGATTATTTAGAGGATATTGAAGAAACCAGTACATTCTTTGCGGATATGGACGGTTCAAACAATATAATCAGCATTAGCATTCATGATGTCCGTGAACAAATTGAGTTGTTCAGCCATGAATGCAGTGTAACTGTAGGCAGTATATTAAATGCTGTTTTTGCATATTCCTACTCTCGTTTCACTGGCAGTGATAAAGTTTATTATACTTTCACTGAACATGGACGTCATGAAGAGTATAATCAAAATGCTATGGGAATGTATGTCCGTACGATTCCCGTCATCCTTGACTGTGAAAATAAATCTGTTAAAGAATTCTTAACCAATGCTTCTGATTTGATATTGGATTCAATGAAATATAGTGCATATCCTTACAGACTACTAGCCAGAGATTTCAATTTAAATAATAATGTCTCTTTTGAATATAATTTCAATTTGAATGATGTATCTGCTGTAGATGAAGAATTGATTATTACAAATCGGGACAGTAATCTGATTTCTGATTTCTTATGTGTAGTAAACGATTTGTCCGATGGATATGTGGTTAGTGTAGAATCATCTGAAAAATATTCAAATGAAACTATTATAAGATTTTTAAATGTATTTAAAGAAGTATTAACTCAAATAATGGATAAAAAAGAATTGTCTGATATCAATTATATATCTGACGATGATTTAGCTATTTTAGACAGTATTAACCAAACTCAACATCCTTTAAAATATAATGATATTTTAGATGCATTTAATGATAATCTAGCTAAGTGGCCTGAAAACAATCTTGTATCATATGATGGTAGGGTGTATACCTATGCTGAAGGTGCATTTATAGCCGATAAAATTGCCAAATGTTTAAAGGATATTGGAGTCAATAATGGAGACAATATTGCATTTCTTGTTGAAAGATCTGAGCTTTACATGCTCAGTATTTTATCCATCATGTCAATAGGCGGAGTTTTTGTTCCTTTAATTAATAAACTTCCCGATTATCATATTGAAGTCATGTTAGAAGAAACAGACTCTAAAGTTATTATTGTCAGTGATGAAACTTATGAACGCGCTAAATCTTTAAATATTGATTCTATTATTTTAAACATTTCTGAAGTTATTGATGAAGGCAGTGGTCAGTTATCTAGATTGCCTGTTGAATATGGTGATTTAGTTTGTATTTTATTTACCAGTGGTAGTACTGGAAAGCCTAAAGGTGTTAAAATTACCAGAAAATCTGTTAGTAATCTTGCTGAATTTTATGTTGACAAGTATGGGTTATGTAAAGAAGATGTTTATGGGTTCTTTTCACCTATCAGTTTCGATGCAGGTCCTCAAGCTATTTTCCAATCTATCTATGCAGGAGCTTGCTTATCTGTAGTTCCTGGAGATATTAAATTAAATATAATCGAATTAAATAAATTTTTCATTGAAGAAAATGTTACCCATACGTTCATGCCTACACAGGTAGCTAAATTCTTTATAGAAAACATCGATAAAACCTCCTTAAAGAGTTTATCTGTTGGCGGTGAAAAATTAGGTGATGTAATATCTCCAAGAGGCTATAATTTAATCGATGAATTCGGTCCAACTGAAGCATTTGCATTTATTTCTTCAATTGATAATTCCGATAAAATAAACGGTTCATCAATTGGTTACTTAAATTATAACTCTAAAGCATATATCTTGGATAATGAAGGCAGGCAAGTGCCTGTTGGTGCTGTTGGTGAATTATATTTATCATGTTATCAATTAGCTGAAGGATACTTAAACCGTGAAAAGGAAACAAATGAATCATTTTTACCAAATCCTTTTGATAGTGATGATGAATATGCAGTAATGTATAGAAGTGGAGATATGGTCAGATTATTGCCGGACAGATCTTTGGCAATTGTTGGTCGTCGGGATAGCCAAGTAAAAATCAGAGGAAATCGTGTTGAATTATCTGAAATTGAAGCTACAATACGTGAAATTGATTTTGTTGATGATGTGACCGTTCAAACTATACAAAATGGAACTAATAATGAACTGGTATCTTATGTTGTTGTTAATGAAGAATTGGGTGAAGAGGACATTAGAAAAGTGATTACAAATTATGCCTCCAAGCATAAGCCCGATTATATGGTTCCTTCATTTGTTGTTCCTTTAGATAAAATTCCATTAACAGTTAACGGTAAGGTGGATACACAAGCTTTACCTGAAGTTGATTTGGAAAGTTTACGTGTTGCTTATGTTGCTTCTACAAATGAAACTGAAAGGATAATAGTTGAATCTTTTGAAGAAGTATTTAATCAAAAACACATTAGTTTATTCGATGACTTTGTTCGTCTTGGTGGAGATTCTATTAGTGCAATTCGTCTTATTTCTTTGCTTGAGAAAAACGGTATTTCTTGTAAGGCTAGAGATATATTAAATTATAAAACCCCTTATCTGATTGGACAACATGCTAGTCAAAATGTGGAGATTCAATCCTATGATGCTAGTGAAGGGGAAGTGGATTTACTTCCTATCCAGAGTTATTTCTTTGATCAAATTAATATAAATAATTATACTCAACAGTTTATTTTAAAAGTTAAGATGGAATTGGATTTAAACATTTTACAGGATGCTCTATTTGAATTGATTAATGTCCATGACATGTTAAGAACGGTTTATAGGTTTGATGAAAATAACAATCCTATTCAGGAAATTTTACCAGTCAATTCTCATATTAGTGAAATAAATGAATATACTATCGCAGATAACTTAAATAATAATTTAAGGAGTATTTTTATAGAATCCCTTTATTCAATAAATCTTAAAAATAAATTAATCGATGTAAATGTAATCTATTATGATGATGAAGCATATCTGATGTTTGTTCTTCATCACTTAATTGTTGATGGAGTTAGCTGGAATACTTTACTTGTTGATTTAAGCTATATTTACTTTAATTTAAAAGAAAAACAAAAAATTGAATTATTAAGGCCATATCCTTATAAATCTTGGGTTAGTGATGTGAAAGAATTAGTTGAAAATATTTCTGATGACGAAAAACAGCATTGGGTTGACATTCATAATTTAATTGATGAATCTGACATTGAAGGAGACACCATTCTATTTGGTTTTAATATTGATGTAAAATATGATACTGATAATCTTTTAATGTTATCTGAAGAGGAATATTTGGCATTGGCAATCGCAAGGGCATATAAAAAGACTTATGGTAAGGATATTATTTTCAATAGAGAGTCCCACGGTCGTGATGAAAGTTTAGCAAATCTAAACAGAACTGTTGGTTGGTTTACTTCTCAATATCCTGTTCTAGTTGAAACTAATAATAAATATGATAATATTTCTTTAGTAAATGATGTTTATAATATTAAAAAGGCGTTTAAAGATGTTAGAAATTTAGGTTTAAATTATTTATCATTGATTTATACTACTCATGATATTGAGTTTAAGCATACTCCGGTTACTTTTAATTTCTTAAGCACTGAATTTGTATTTGAAAATAGATTGTTTGAAGCTATTAGTCTCTATTTATCTGAAAAAGATGATATTGTATCTGGTAGGGTCGATTTTAAATCTCATGGTATTACATTTAATGTATCTCATGTGAATGATTTGTATAGTGTTAATGGAGATTATGCAAATAATACATATATCAGTGAAAGACTTGAAGAATTTATTGAAAACATTAAATCAGAATTGGATTTCATAGCTAATTATTCAATTGGAGATGATGTTGTTTGCTGTTTATCAGAGCCACAATTGGGTGTTTATTTGGATGAAAAGATTCATGATAAAGGAACAGCATATTCTGCTCCGGGAATCTTCGAATGTGGATCCGAGTATTCTATTGATGAAATTAAAAATGCAATTAATGCCTTAATTAATAAACATCCTATTTTAAAAGGCCGTATTTTGGACACAGGCAAGATGCCTCTTTTGATTTGTGATAGTTATCCTTCAATTGAAGTGGTTGACGATTATTCAAATCTCATTAAAGAATTTGATTTAAATAAATCATTGGCACGTTTCTTCATTATTGAAAATGATGAAGGTAAGTTTGTATTTTATGATTTTCACCATATTATAAATGATGCTACTTCACGTTCAATCATCAATGATGAATTGGACAGTGCTTTAAATGGTGAATTGGGTGATTCTATTGATTTAGGCTTTGTTCATTCTAGTTGCGATTCTTTTGAATCTAAATTTGACTATAAGTATGCATCTGCAAAAGAATTCTTCAATGATAAGCTTAGTGAAATTGACGATGTAGGATATTTATTTGATGATGTTGATGGCTCTTTGGGCAGTGTTAGCATTCCTATTCGTGGTGTACGTAATCTTGTTGAATCATTTGCATATGAACATAACATTACTATAAGTAATTTATTAAATGCTGTTTTTGCATATACTTATTCACGTTTCACTGGTAGTGATAAGGTTTACTATACTTTTACAGAACATGGTCGTCATGAGGATTACACTCAGGATGCATTGGGCATGTTTGTCCGCACTATTCCAATTATTGTGGACTGTCAAAACAGGTCTGTTAATGAATATATAAATTATGTGTCTGATTTGATTTTTGAATCCATGGATAACAGCATTTATCCATTTAGATTGCTTGCAAGCAAATTTAATTTAAAGAATGATGTTGCTTTTGAATATAATTATGATTTAAATAAAATATATGATAATGGTGAGGATATCCTCTTCAGCGATGATGCAGATAGAATTTCTAAGTTCTTATGTGTTGTTGATGATTTAGATGACGGTTATCTTGTAAGTGTAAATCATTTAGATAATTTCAGTCAGGATACTGCGGAAAGATTCGTTAAGGTATTTAAAGAAGTATTGATGCAATTTTTGGATAAAGAAAATCTATGCGATATCAGATATGTTGGAAATGAGGATATTGAACTTTTAGACAGTTACAACCAGAATGAATATCCTTTAAGATATGCTGATATTTTAGATGCATTTAATGATAATTTATCACAATATCAGGATAATAATCTTGTATCATATGGTAATGAAGTTTATAATTATGGTGAAGGGGCTTATATTGCAGATAAAATAGCTAAACGATTAATGGACTTGGGTGTTAAACCTGGAGATTGTGTTGCATTTTTAACTGAACGTTCACAGCATTACATGTTCTCTGTTTTAGGAATCATGTCTCTGGGGGCAACATTTGTTCCTCTGGATGATAATTTACCTGATGAACGTATAATGTTCATGATAAAGGATTGCAGTGCTTCCCATATTGTTGTAAGTGATGCAACCTATAATCGCGTTGCTGATTTAACTGATGGAGATATAACTCTTTTAAATATTTCGGATATCATTAAAGAAGATATTGGAAGCCTGTCATATTTACCAGTGATTTATAATGATTTGGCTTGTATCTTATACACTAGTGGTACTACTGGTGTTCCAAAAGGTGTTAAAATTACTCGTAAAGCTATTGTTAATCTCTCACAAGATTATGCTGATGCTAATAATTTTGGAAATGATGATGTTTATGGATTATATGCATCAATTGCATTTGATGCAGCATCTCAAGCGATATGTCAAACAATTTATGCAGGGGCCTGTTTGTCAGTAATTCCTGAAGATATTCGCCTTGATATGAATAAATTAAATGAATACATGATTAATCAGGGCATTACTCATACTATGATGACTGCCCAAGTTGGTAAGATATTTGTGAAAAATATTAAAAACACCTCACTAAAAGTCCTAACACTCGGAGGAGAAAAACTGGGTGAAATTGAAAATTCAAATGACTATGAATTAATCGACGGATTCGGTCCTACAGAAACATTCGCATACATATCATCAATCAATGCGGAAAATAAGATTGATTCATCATCAATCGGTAAATTAAACTACAATACTAAAGCATACATTTTAGACAACGAAAGAAGACAAGTGCCGATTGGAGCAATAGGTGAATTATATCTGTCAGGTTATCAAATAGCTAATGGATATATAAATGACGAAGCACAAACAAGTGATGCTTTCATCAATAATCCATTTGAGAAAAATGACGACTACAGCATAATGTATAGAACAGGAGATATGGTCAGAGTATTGCCTGACGGAACTTTAGCTATTGCAGGTCGTCGTGACAGTCAGGTTAAAATCAGAGGAAACCGTGTAGAACTGGCTGAAATAGAATCTCTTATTATTCAAATGGATCATGTTGAAGATGTAACTGTTCAAACAATTAACCATAATGGCAATAATGAATTGGTGGCTTATGTTGAAGTATATGGAGAAATAGGTAACATTAATGATTATATTTGCGATTATGTTGCTAAATACAAACCGGATTATATGATTCCTTCTCATGTAATTCAGGTAGACTCTATTCCTTTAACTGTTAATGGTAAAGTGGATAAGAGTTCTTTACCTGAAGTTGATTTTGACGATTCACGTGTAGAGTATGTTGCTCCTGTGACTGAAAATGAAAAAATCATTGTAAAAGCATTTGAAGAGATATTCAATCAAGATGTAGGTGTTTATGATGATTTCATAAGTCTTGGCGGTGATTCATTAACTGCTATTCAATTATTGACATATCTCGAGGAGTATGATATTTCAGCAGCAGATATTTTGAATTTGCGCACTCCTTATGAAATTGCCAAGGATATTAAAAAGAGTTCACTTGATTTGGATATCTACACTTTGGAAAGTGGCTGTCCTTTAAATGAAAGCCAATTAAATGTATATCTTGACATTGTTGCAAATGATAAAATCAATTCTTACATCATTCCTATTTCCATGGAAATTCCAAAAGATTATGGCATTGATAGTATAAATGACGCTTTAGATGAGATGATGAAGGTTCATCCGATTTTGGGAATGTGTGTTAGTGATGAGCATGATGTTCCTTATCTGACTAATGGATCTAAACCATCAGTTGTCGTTGAATCAAATGCTGATGAAGAGTATATACTAGACTTCTTAAATAATCCATTTGATTTGTATAGCACTTTATGTAAATTTTTAATTGTTGAAAATGAGGACAATTATACTTTATTTGCTGTTTTCCACCATATTATATTTGATGCAATATCTGATAAAGTATTTAAAAATGATTTATTGTCCATTCTTGAAGGTAATGAATTGGATGTTGATGATTCATTCTTGAGGGTATCCGCTTTCAACAAGCAGATACGCGAAACCGGAGAATATGATAGAGCAATTAAATTTTATGAATCAATGTTGATTGATAATGAGGATGTAGGCATTTTATTGGATTCCGTAGAATCTGATGGTCCGGGCATTAGTTTTATGAATTTGGATTTGGATACTGATTTATTTAAATCATTTATTGATGAGGCGGGTGTTAGTGAGAATGCATTGTTTACCAGTGTTTTCGCATATACATTATCTCGTTTTGTTGGTAGTGAAAAAGTATTGTTTAACATAATTGAGAATGGTCGTGACAGATTCAATAATCTTAATGCTATAGGAATGTTTGTAAATACTTTACCGTTATTAGTCGATTGTAAAAACCAGGATATTTCCTCATTTATGGATTATGTGTCCGGTCTGGTTTATGGTGTGATGAAGTATAATTACTATCCATTCAGACTATTGGCCAATGAGTACGATATTGATTCAAGCATTCTCTTCCAATACATACCTGAATGGTTTGATAACAATCAAAAAGACTATAAAAATGAAGAGTCTTCCAATGAGATTATCGATGATACTAATGATTTCATCACTGATTTAAGCGTTAATCTTATTCAAAAAGGAGAAAATTATAGTTTAAATGTCATGTATACTGACAGATATTCTAAAGATATGATTCAACGATTTATGGAATCATATAAATTAATTTTACATGAATTTATCAGTGTTGAAAATTTAATGGATATCGATTATCTTTCAAAATCTGATTTGGAACTTTTAAATAATTATAATGAAAATGAATATCCTTTAATGTATGATGACATTTTAGATGCATTTAGCGATAATCTCGCCAAACATCCTGATAATAATCTTGTATCTTATAAAGATATAGTTTATAGTTATGCTGAAGGTGCGTTTATTGCTAATGAAATATCTAAGCGCTTAATAGATGTTGGTGTTGACAAGCAGGATAATGTTGCATTTTTAGTTGAAAGGTCAGAGTTATACTTGTTAAGCGTTTTGGGTATCCTTTCTGCTGGTGCAGTTTATGTTCCACTCGACGATAATTTGCCTGATGAACGTATAGAATTTATATTGGATGATACTGAATCTAAAGTTGTCATTGTTAGTGATAAAACTTATGAACGTGCTGAAACATTAACAAAAGAAAGAATTTTAAATATTTCTGATATAATTTCCGGAGATATAGGTACATTATCTACTTTACCTGTTGTTTATGGTGATTTGGCTTGTATATTATACACCAGCGGTACCACAGGTCTTCCTAAAGGTGTTAAAATTACTCGAAAGGCTATTTTGAATGCATCAAGTGTTTATTCAAATAGATATGAATTTGGAACTGATGATGTTTATGCAATGTTTGCATCAGTTGGTTTTGATATAGGATCATTATCAATGGCAGTTGTTTTATATTCGGGCGCATCTTTGGCTGTTATTCCGGAAGATGTCAAATTGGACATGTCCGAATTAAATAAATATTTAATAGCTCATGATGCAACTCATACTTCCATTACTGCCCAAGTTGGTAAGCTATTCGTTCAAAATGTTGATAATGATTCATTAAGGGTTTTATCTGTGGGCGGTGAGAAATTAGGTGACTTTGAAAACCCTAACAGTTTTAGTTTAATGGATGAATTTGGACCTACAGAAGCATTTGCATTTGTCTCCACAATAGAGAACACTGAAAAAATTGATACATCATCAGTTGGATGCATTATTCCAAACATGAAATTCTATATTTTGGACAATGAATTTAGACGTGTTCCTATCGGTGCTGTCGGAGAATTATTCTTGGCAGGTGTTCAGATAGCTGACGGATACTTAAATAGGGATGAAGAAACTGCAGAATCATTCATTGACAATCCATTCGATGATGATGAAGAATATGGTGTATTATATCGTACAGGAGATATGCTAAGGCTATTGCCGGACGGATCTTTAGGTATTGTCGGTCGTCGTGACGGTCAAGTAAAAATCAGAGGAAACCGTGTAGAACTATCAGAAGTGGAATCTGTTATTCGTGAAATTGATTATGTGGAAGATGTCACAGTTCAAACAGTCAAACATGGAACAAATAATGAACTGGTGGCTTATGTTGTTATTAATGAATATCTGGGAAATAATAATTTAAAAAATCATATTTGTGATTATGTGGGTGAGGTTAAACCTGATTATATGGTTCCTTCATTTGTTGTTAAGGTGGATGCAATTCCTCTAACTGTTAATGGTAAAGTGGATAAAAGTGATTTACCTAAAATAGATTTGGATAGTTTACGTGCAGAATATGTGGCTCCAACAAATGAAGTTGAAAAAGATATTGTTGAAGCATTTGAAAAGGTATTTAATCAAGAAAACATAGGTATTTATGATGATTTCGTCCGTTTGGGTGGTGATTCTTTAACTGCAATTAAATTATTGTCATATCTTGAGAAATATAATGTCACCGTTGCCGATGTTTTAAGATTACATACTGCCCATGCGATTGCAAGAAATATTAAAGATATTTCATTGGATTTGGATGTTTATTCTATTGAATCCGGTTGTCCATTAAATGAATCACAATTAAACGTATATCTAGATATTATCACTAATAATAAAATGGATACCTATCGTATTCCTCTTGATATAGTCATTTCTAAAAAATATTATATTGATGAGATATACGATGCTTTAGAAATAATGTTTGAAGTTCATCCTATTTTGTCAATGTGTGTAAGTGATGAATTCGAAGTTCCTTACTTAATTAAAGGATCTAAAGCACAAATCACTGTCGAATCAAGTGCTGATGATGAGTATATTGCGGACTTTTTAACTAAAGAATTTGATTTGCATGATAGTTTGTGTAGATTTTTAATAGTTGAAAATGACGATGATTACAGTTTATTTGCTGTTTTCCACCACATTATCTTTGATGCATTGTCTGATAATGTATTTAAACAGGATTTATTGTCCATCCTTGAAGGTAAATTATTGGATGTAGATGATTCGTTCTTAAAAGTATCTTCCTTTAACCAACAAATGCAGGAAACTGAAGAATATACCGAAGCTCATAACTTCTATGAATCAATGTTGGTTGAAAGTGAATCTGCCGGTGTTTTATTGGATAGTGTGATATCTGATGGTTCAGGTGCCAGTTCAATGAATTTAGATTTGAATAAAGAGTTATTCAAATCATTCATGGAAAAATCTGGTGTTAGTGAAAATGTATTGTTTACTGGTGTTTTCGCATATGCTTTATCTCGCTTTGTAGGTAGTGATAAGGTAGTATTTAACATTATTGAAAATGGTCGTGACAGATTCAATAATCTTAATGCTATAGGAATGTTTGTAAATACTTTACCACTGTTGGTTGACTGTAAAAATCAGGAAATTTCATCATTTATTGAGTATGTCTCCAATTTGGTTTATGGTGCGATGCAGTATAACTATTATCCATTCAGACAGTTGGCTAATGAGTATGATATTGATTCAAACATTTTATTCCAGTACATGCCGGAATGGTTTAATAACAATGGAGGGTTTGAAGAGGAGGAATCTCAAAATAGTGGAATTTCTGGAAATATCAACGGACTTGTAGCCGATTTAAGTGTTGACCTTATTCAAAAAGGTGATAATTATGTATTAAGCATCCTCTATTCCGATAAGTATTCTAAAGATATGATTCAACGATTTATGGAATCATATAAACTAATTTTAGATGACTTTATCAGCGCTAATAAATTGGAGGATATCAACTATCTTTCAGAATCTGATTTGGATATCTTGGATGGTATTAATAATACAGAACTTCCTTTGAAATATGATGATATTCTGGATGCATTTAATTATAACTTGGAGAGATATCCTTCCAATAAATTAGTATCCTATAATGATGTCTCTTATACTTATGAACAAGGAGCATTCATCTCAGATAGGGTAGCCAAAAAATTAACTGAACTGAATATTGCTCCACAGGATTGTGTCAGCTTTTTAGTGGACCGTTCAGATTTATACATGTTCTGTATTTTGGGTATCATGTCCATAGGTGCTGTTTATGTTCCTTTAGATGATGACCATCCGGATGAACGTATCGAATTCATGTTAAGGGATACAGACTCTAAAATTGTCATTGTAAGTGATGGGACTTATGAACGTGCCGATAATTTGTTTGATGATGCTGTTCTTTTAAATATTTCTGATATTGTTAATGCGGATATTGGTAGTTTGACAAGTTTGCCTGTGGTTTATGGCGATTTGGCTTGTATTTTATATACTAGTGGTACTACTGGTATTCCTAAAGGTGTTAAAATCACCAGAAAATCCATTGTTAATATTTCACAGTATTATGAAGATACTTATCATATATGCAGTGATGATGTCTATGGTTTGTATGCATCAATTGGTTTTGATGTGGCAACTTTTGGAATATTTGCTGCAATTTATGTCGGAGCCTGTCTGTCAGTAGTTCCGGGTGATATTAGGTTGAATATGGGTGAATTAAACAAGTATTATATCAGACAAAACATCACTCATACCGTTATGACCACTCAGGTGGCCAAGCTATTTATAAATCATAATGATGAGACTTCACTTAAAGTCTTACTCACGGGTGGTGAAAAGTTAGGTGAGTATGTAAATCCAAGAGATTTCATATTGGTGGATGTTTATGGACCAACAGAATCATTCATGTTCACCAATACGGTAATCACATCAGAAAAAATAGACTATTCCTCTGTAGGATCTCTAAATTGCAACGTAAAAATTTATATTTTGGATAATGAGGGCAGGCGCGTACCATTCGGAGCAGTCGGTGAATTGTACATTGCAGGTTATCAAGTCGCACAGGGATACCTGGATTATGAAGAAAACGCAAAATCATTTTCAGACAATCCATTTGACAACAGGGAAGGTTATGACAGATTATACAGTACAGGAGATGTTGTACGTCTATTGCCTGATGGTTCATTAGGTATTGTCGGTCGTCAGGACGACCAAGTTAAAATCAGAGGAAACCGTGTGGAATTGCCTGAGGTTGAAAATGTTATTCGTGAGATAGATTATGTTGATGATGTAACTGTTCAAACCATAAAACATGACGATAATAACGAAATAGTTTCCTATGTTGTTTTAAACAAAGAATTTGATGAAAATGAGCTTAAGGATTCAATTTGCTCTTATGTGGCCGAACGTAAACCGAATTATATGGTGCCTTCATTTGTCATTATTCTGGACGCAATTCCTTTAACTGTTAACGGTAAGGTAGACAGACGTGCTTTACCTGAAGTTGATACAAGTATTTTACATGAGGAATTTGTTGCCCCTACAAATGATGTGGAAAGACAAATCATAGATGCATTTGAAAGCGTATTTAATCAAAAAGGTATTGGATTAAATGATGACTTTGTCCGTTTGGGTGGAGATTCTATTAAGGCTATTCGTGTTATTTCATTGCTTGAGCAAAATAACATTTCTTGCAGTGCTAGAGATATATTAAATTATAAAACACCTATGTTAATTGCAGAAAATGTAAAATCCTTTGAAAACATTTCTTATGGTTCTGTTGAAGGTGTCATTGATTTGCTTCCTATTCAAAAATATTTCTTTGATCAAATAAATGCTGATAATTTCATGCAGTATTATATTTTAAAGGCAAATAAGGATTTAAACATTGATATTTTACAAAGTGCATTAGATGAATTGGTAAAAACTCATGATATGCTGCGTGCTAATTATAAATTTGATGAAAACAGCAATCCAATTCAAGAAATTTTACCTCTAAACGCTCATATCTGTGAAATAAATGAATTCAATATTGAAGATAATTTCAACAAAAATCTTAAATCCATAATATCTCAAGCTACTCAATCATTAAGTCTGAATAATTTAATGGATGTTAGTTTAATCCGTTATGATGGGGAATGTTATGTTGCATTGGTAATTCACCATTTAATCGTTGATGGTGTAAGTTGGTCAATTTTAATCAATGATTTGACCTATATTTATGGACAATTGGAAGGCGACGGTGAAGTTAATCTTTTAAGACCTTATCCTTATAAAGACTGGGTAGAAAATGTAAAAGAATTGGTAGATAATATTTCCAGTGAGGAAAAACAACATTGGATTGATATTGATAAGTTCTTGGATGATTCTATCATTAAGGGATATGCAAATTATTATCGATTTGCTGTGGATGCCTCTTCTGATTTAAATGAGTTACTGGGATTAAGCGAAGAGGAGTATTGGGCTTTAGCAATTGCAAGAGCTTATAAAAAGACTTATGGTAAAGATATAATATTCAATCGCGAATCCCATGGTCGTGATGAAAGTTTAGCTGATATAAATAGAACTGTAGGATGGTTTACTTCACAATACCCAATTTATCTTGATGTCAGTACTGAAACTGATGAAATATCATTAATGAATGATATCTATGCTCTTAAAAATGCCTTTAAAGATGTTGAAAACTTTGGTTTGAATTATGAATCATTGATATATACAACCGGTGAACTGGAATTCAAACACAGTCCCGTTACTTTCAACTTTTTAAGTACTGAATTTTCATTTAAAAATGAATTATTTGAATCATATAATTTGGATAAGTCTGAATATGATGAAGACAGCATTAATGAAAGTGATGCTGTTGCTTATGGTGTTACTTTGAATGTATCTCGCATTGAAGATTCCTATTTTGTCAGTGGTAATTATGCCAAGGATACTTATATTGGAGATAAATTCGATGAATTTATTGAAAACATTAAAGAGGAATTGGATTTCTTTAATGATTATGAATCCGATACAATTGTTTGTGCTTTATCTGAAGCCCAATTGGGTGTTTATTTGGATGAAAAAGTTAATGATAAGGGAACAGCTTATTCTGCTCCAGGAACTGTTGAATGCGGTTCCAAATATTCTATTGATGAGATTAAAAATGCAATTCATAGTTTAATAGATAAACATCCTATCTTGAAAGGCCGTGTTATTGATAAGGAAATTCCTCTTTTAGCATGTGATAGTTATCCAACAATTAAAGTTATAAATGATTATTCTGATTTAATTAGACCATTTGATTTGAATAAATCTCTAGCTCGTTTCTATATTATAGAAAATAATGAGAATAAGGTCATATTCTATGATATGCATCATATTATTAATGATGCAACAAGTGTTACCATTATTAACAAAGACTTGAATGATGCTTTAAGTGGTAAATTGGATGATAATTTAGATTTGGGCTTTGTTTATGCTAGTCGTGATTCATTCGAATCTAAATTCAAAACACAATATAAATTAGCAAGGGAATTCTTCAATCAGGAGTTTGCAGATATTGATAATATTCAATATTTATTAAATGATATTGGTGGTTCTAGGGGTAGTGTCAGTCTTCCTATTCGTGGTGTTCGTGATCTTGTTGAAGCATTCACACATGAAAATGCTATTACTGTGGGTAATTTCCTTAATGCCATTTTTGCATACACCTATTCACGTTTCACTGGCAATGATAAGGTTTACTATAATTTCAATGAACATGGCCGTCACGAATCCTACACTCAAGATGCATTAGGCATGTTTGTACGCACCATTCCTATTATTGTGGATTGTCGGGATAAATCTGTTAAAGAGTATTTGACTGATGTGTCTGATTTGATTTTGGATTCTATGAGCAACAGCATTTATCCATTCAGATTTATTGCAAAAGAATTTGATTTAAGTTATAATGTCGGTTTCGAGTATAATTATGATTTAAATGATGTTGATGTTGATGAAGGAATATCATATAATGATGATGTAAGTGTAGTTTCTGAGTTTTCATGTGTTGTCAATGATTTGGATGACGGATATCTTGTAAGCCTTAGTCATTCAGATAAATTCAGTCAAAATACTGCTGAGCGGTTTGTAAAAGTATTCAATGAAGTGCTGGTGCAATTTTTAGATAAAGAAAATTTAAAAGACATCAATTATATTTCCAATGAGGATATTAAACTTTTAGATAAATATAATCAAACAGAACATGATTTGATTTATAATGATATTTTGGATGCATTTAATGACAATTTAAGAAGGTATCCTAACAGCAATCTTGTGTCATGTTATGATGAGGTTTATACTTATGGTCAGGGAGCATATATTGCAGATAAAATTGCTAAAAAACTAATCGAATTGGATATTGGTGTTAATGATGGTGTTGCATTTTTAACTGAACGTTCACCTAATTACATGTTCTCTGTATTGGGTATTCTTTCAATGGGTGGAGTATATGTTCCTTTGGATGATACGCTTCCTGATGAACGTTTAAAATTCATAGTCAATAATGCTTCTGTGAAGGCTGTTATTGTAACTGATGAAACCTATGAACGGGCAAAAGAATTATTTGAAGATTCAATTGTTTTAAATATATATGACATCATTACCGATGAAATCGGAACTTTGGATAAGTTGGAAGTTTGTTATGGTGATGTTGCGGGTATTTTATACACTAGTGGTAGTACAGGTGTTCCTAAAGGTGTTATGATTACCCGAAAAGCCATTCTTAATGTAGCTGACTATTACTATGATACATATGGATTAACCCGTAGTGATGTTTATGCTTTATATCCTTCCATCGGTTTTGATGCAGGATGTCAATCACTGTTCAAAGCTATTTATGCCGGATGCTGTTTATCAATCGTTCCTGATGATATTCGATTCAACATGCAGGAATTAAACAGGTATTTCATTAGTCAGAATGTTACTCATACAATTATAACTACTCAGGTAGGTAAACTGTTCATGGAAAGCATTGGGGAAACTTCCTTGAAATATCTGTTTGTCGGTGGAGAGAAACTGGGAGAAGTTGAAAGTCCGGATAATTATACTTTAATTGATGAATACGGACCTACAGAAACAAACAATTTCATCACTTCAATTGATAACTCAGATAAAATTGATTACTCTTCAATAGGTAAATTAAATTATAATTCTGAAGCATATATTTTGGATTCAGAGGGCAGACGTGTACCTTATGGTGCTGTTGGAGAATTGTATCTGGCAGGTTATCAGGTGTCTAAAGGTTATGTAAATAGGAATGATGAAACTAATGAATCATTCATTGCAAATCCGTTTAATCATGATGAAAATTATGACATATTGTATCGTACAGGAGATATGGTAAGATTTTTACCTGATGGTACACTGGGTATTGTTGGACGTCGTGACAGTCAAGTTAAAATCAGAGGAAACCGTGTTGAACTGTCTGAAGTCGAATCTGTAATTAGAAGTATGGATGGAATAGATGATGTAACCGTTCAGACTGTTAATAATGATGGAAACAACGAATTAATTGCCTATGTTGTCGTGTCTAGAGATTTGGATGATGATAACCTTAAAGACATTGTTTGTGATTATGTAAATGAGAATAAACCTGATTATATGGTTCCATCATTTGTAATTAAAATAGATGATATTCCTTTAACAGTCAATGGTAAAATCGATAAACGGGCATTGCCTGATGTTGATTTGGATTTATTACGTATGGAATATGCTGCTCCAACAAATGAAAAAGAAAAAGAACTGGTTGAAGCTTTTGAGAAAGTATTTAATCAGGAAAAAATCAGTATTCATGATGATTTCATCAGATTGGGTGGAGATTCATTAACTGCTATTAAATTATTATCTCATGTTGGGGATTATAATATTTCTGCTGCAGATATTTTAAGCTTGCGTACTCCTAAAGCAATTGCAGAAAACATTAAAGCTATTTCACTCGATTTGGATATCTATACTTTAGAAAGTGGCTGTCCTTTGAATGAATCTCAATTAAATGTATATCTCGACATTATAGCCAACAATAAAGTTGATTCATATCTCATTCCATATATGCTGGATATTCCTAAAGATTATGAATTCGATGATTTGTTGGATGCATTAAATGAGATGTTAAACGTTCATCCTATTTTATCCATGTGTGTTAGTGACGAATTTGATGTTCCATATTTAATAAAAGGATCTAAACCGCAAATTATTCTTGAAAAAGATGTTGACGATGAATTTGTACTTGAATTTTTAACTGAACAATTTAATCTTTATGAAAGTTTATGCAGATTCTTAATTGTTGAAAATGAAGATGGTTATGAATTATTAGCTGTTTTCCATCACATAGTATTTGATGCATTGTCTGAAGATATCTTTAAACAAGATTTATTCTCTATCCTTGAAGGTAATGTATTGGATGTTGATGAGTCATTCTTAAAAGTATCTGCCTTTACAAAACAAATTTGTGAAACTGATGAATATCGTGAAGCAAGCAACTTCTATGAGTCAATGCTGGTTGATTGTGGGGATGTTGGTGTTTTATTGGATAGCATAGAATCCGATGGTCCGGGCATCAGTGTAATGGATATGAATTTGGATGTTGATTTGTTAAAATCATTCATAGAAAAAATAGGCATAAGTGAGAATGTATTGTTCACCAGTGTATTTGCTTACACATTATCTAGATTTGTTGGCAGTGATAAGGTTCTATTTAACATCATTGAAAATGGTCGTGACAGATTCAATAATCTAAATGCCATAGGTATGTTTGTAAATACTTTGCCGTTATTGGTTGATTGTAAATGCCAAAAAATATCTTCGTTTGTTGAGTATATGTCTGATTTGGTTTATGACGTGATGAGGTATAATTATTATCCATTTAGAGTTTTAGCTAATGAGTATGATGTTGATTCAAGTATTTTATTCCAATTCTTGCCTGACTGGATGGGTGGTGGTGAAAATGGAATAAATGATAAACCTTCATCAACTAGAGGGCTTATTGAAAACAATGAAGATTTCATCACAGATTTAAGTGTAAATCTTATTCAAAAAGGAGAAAATTACGGCCTAAGTATCATGTACTCTGACAAATATTCCAAAGACATGATTCAACGCTTTATGGAATCATATAAATTGATTTTACACGAATTTATCAAAGTTAATAATTTAAATGAAATTAATTATCTTTCAAAATCTGATTTAGAACTTTTAAACAGTTATAATAATACTGAGCAACCTCTAATGTATGAAGATTTATTGGATGCATTTAATGATAATCTGACTAAATATCCGAATAGCAGTCTTGTATCCTATAAGGATATGGTTTATAGTTATGGCGAAGGTGCATTTATTGCTGATAAAATTGCTAAGAGTTTAAAAGAAAACGGTGTTGAAAATCAGGATAATGTTGCATTTTTAGTAGAAAGGTCTGAACTATACATATTATGTGCATTGGGTATTTTGGCGGCAGGTTGCGTATATGTTCCAATCGATGATGTTCTTCCAAACGAACGCATTGAGTTTATACTAAATGATACCAAATCTAAAGCTGTTATAGTCAGCGATAAAACTTATCAACGCGCTAAAACATTAACAAATGAAATAATATTGAATATATCTGATATAATTGCTGATGATATGGGTACTTTATCTAACTTGCCTGTTGTTTATGGTGATGTGGCTTGTATATTATACACCAGTGGTACTACTGGTGTTCCTAAAGGTGTTAAAATTACCAGAAAAGCTATTTTAAATGCATCAAGCACTTACTCAAGTAAATATGGATTGGCTAATGGTGATGTTTATGCTATGTTTGCATCTGTTGGTTTTGATATTGGATCACTTTCAATGGCTATTGTATTGTATTCAGGTGCATCTTTAACAGTTATTCCGGAAAATCTCAAATTGGATATGTCTGAGTTGAATAAGTATCTGATTGCCCATAATGTTACTCATACTTCCATTACTGCTCAAGTGGGTAAATTATTCATGGAGCATGTTGATAATGATTCATTGAGGGTCTTATCTGTCGGTGGTGAGAAATTAGGTGAGTTTGAAAGTCCTAAATACTATAAATTAATGGATGAATTCGGACCTACAGAAGCGTTTGCATTTGTCTCTTCAATTGATAACTCACAAAAAATCGATACCTCCTCAGTTGGTCATATCAATCCAAACATGAAATTCTACATTTTGGATAATGAATTTAGGCGTGTTCCAATCGGAGCAGTTGGTGAACTGTACCTGGCAGGTATCCAAATAGCTGACGGATACTTGAACCGTAAAGAAGAAACAGATAGTGCATTCCTGCAAAATCCATTTGGTGAAGGAATAATGTATCGAACCGGCGATATGCTAAGATTATTGCCTGATGGGTCTTTAGGTATTGTCGGCCGTCGTGATGGACAAGTAAAAATCAGAGGAAACCGTGTAGAACTCTCTGAAATAGAATCAGTAATACGTGAAATTGATTATGTTGAAGACGTAACAGTCCAGACAATCAGGCATGATAGCAATAATGAATTGGCTGCATATGTTGTAGTATCTGAAAAAATAGATAATCTTAAGGAAGATGTCTGTAATTATGTAGCTAACTTTAAACCTGAATATATGATTCCTGCATTTGTTGTAAACTTAGATAATATTCCTTTGACTGTCAATGGTAAAGTGGATAAGAATGCTTTGCCTGAAGTTGATTTGAATAGTTTACGTGAGGAATATGTTGCTCCAAGAAATGATGTTGAAAGGGATATTGCTGAAGCATTTGAAAAAGTCTTTAATCAGGAAAAAATTGGTGTTCATGATGATTTCTTCAGGTTAGGTGGTGATTCATTAACTGCAATTAAAGTCTTGTCACATCTTGAGGAGTATAATATTGTTGCAGCAGATATTTTGAACCTACGCACTCCTAGTGCAATCGCAAATAACATTAAAGATATTTCATTGGATTTAGACGTTTATTCTCTGGATTCAGGTTGTCCATTAAATGAAAGCCAGTTAAATGTATATCTGGACATTATAGCAAACAATAAAGTTAATGCATATCACATTCCTCTTTTCATGGACATTCCAAAATATGATATTGATGTTATAACTGATGCATTGGAAACTGTGTTGAACGCACATCCTATTTTGGGAATGTGTGTCAGTGATGAATTTGACGTTCCATATTTAGTTAAAGGATCTAAACCGCCGGTCACTATTGAATCCAATGTAGATAATGAATTTATTGGAGAATTTTTCAATAAATCATTTGATTTGCATGACAGCTTAGCGAGATTTTTAATTGTTGAAAATGATGATGATTATAAATTATTTGCTGTTTTCCATCATATAATATTTGATGCATTATCAGATAATGTATTCAAACAAGATTTTAAATCTGTTCTTGATGGAAATGATTTGGATGTTGACAATTCCTTCTTAAAAGTATCTGCTTTTACAAAACAAATTCGTGAAACTGATGAATATGGTGAAGCAAGCAACTTCTATGAGTCAATGCTTGTTGATTATGATGAAGTTGGTATTTTATCGGATAGTGTAGAATCTGATGGTCCTGGTGGCAGCGCCATGAATTTGGATTTGGATATTGACATATTCAAATCATTCATAACTAAATTGGGCATTAGTGAAAATGTGCTATTTACAAGTGTATTTGCTTACACATTATCCAGGTTCACTGGTGGAGATAAAGTCTTATTTAACATTATTGAAAATGGTCGTGACAGATTCAATAATCTTAATGCAATTGGCATGTTTGTAAATACTTTGCCATTGTTGGTTGACTGTAAAAACAGAGATATTTCCTCTTTCATTGATTATATGTCCACTTTAGTATATGATGTAATGAAATACAATTATTATCCGTTTAGAATATTGTCTAAAGAATACAACGTTGATTCAAGTATTTTGTTCCAGTTCATGCCTGACTGGATAGATGATAATGTGGATGTGTCTGTTGATGAATCATCATATGAAAAAGATGTTGGCACTATTATAGCTGATTTCGAGGTTAATATTGCTCAAAAAGGAAATAAATATAGTATAAATGTGGTATATTCAGATAAGTATTCAAATGATATGGTGCAAAGTTTCATGAAATCATATAAGCTGATTTTACATGAGATTATGCAGGTAAATGAATTGAAAGATATTAACTATATTTTGGAATCTGATTTGGAGAGTTTAAATTCCATTAATCAAAATCAACATTCTTTAATGTATGAAGATATTTTGGATGCATTTAATGATAATCTGGCCAAATATCCTGATAATAATGCGGTATCAACCCAAAATAATGTTTATAGTTATGGTGAAAGTGCATTTATTGCTGATAAAATAGCTAAACGATTGGTTGATGTAGGTGTTAAGCCAAAAGATTGTGTTGCTTTTGTCTGTGAACGTTCTGAATATTATTTATTTAATATTTTATCTATTTTATCAATTGGTGCAACTTATGTTCCTTTAGATTATTCCCATCCAGATGAACGTATTGAATTTATACTGAATGATACTGAATCTAAGGCAATAATAGTTAGTGATGAAACATATAATCGTGCAAATAATTTAACAAATGATGATGTAATTCTTTTAAATATTTCAGATATTATTAATGATGAAATTGGAACTTTATCCAATTTACCGGTAGTATATGGCGATTTGGATTGTATTTTATATACCAGTGGTACTACTGGTGTTCCTAAAGGTGTTAAAGTTACAAGAAAATCCACCATTAACCTGGCTGCATGTTTCGTTGATAAATATGAGTTGGGTCATGATGATGTTTATGCTTTAGTTTCTAATATGGCATTTGATGCTGGTCCTCAAGCGGTATATCAAGCAATCTATGCTGGAGCTTGTTTATCAATAATACCTGAAAATATTCGATTCAATATAAATAAATTAAATGAATATTTCATTAATCAGAATGTAACACATACTTTCATTACTACACAAGTAGCTAAATTATTTATTCAAAATATTGATGAGACTTCCTTGAAGGTTCTCTCTGTCGGTGGAGAAAAACTGGGTGAAATCACAAATCCTCCATATCGTGTGATTGATGAATTCGGTCCAACAGAAGCATTTGCATTTATTGCTTCAATAGATAATAGTGAAAAAATTGACAGTTCGTCTGTAGGATTTTTAAATTATAATTCTAAAGCATACGTTTTGGATAGTGAAAAAAGAAGAGTTCCTAAAGGTGTTATAGGAGAATTATATTTATCCGGTCATCAGATAGCTGACGGATATTTGAATCGTGAAGAAGAAACAGAAAAATCATTCATTGATAATCCGTTTGATGATGATGAGGATTATAAAGAACTGTATCGTACTGGCGACATGGTTAGAATCCTAAATGATGGATCAATAGCTATTGTTGGCCGTCGCGATGACCAAGTCAAGATTAGGGGAAATCGTGTAGAAATATCTGAAGTTGAATCAACAGTTAGGGACATGGACCTTATTGAGGATGTCACCGTTCAGGTTATCGAAAATAATGGAAATAATGAATTGGTGGCTTATGTTGTTTCAAATGAAGAATTTGAAGATGACAAACTTAAAGATTTGGTCTGTGAATACATATCTGAATTCAAACCTGATTATATGTGTCCTTCATATGTTATTGAATTGGATGATATTCCATTGACTGTTAATGGTAAAGTTGATAAACGTGCTTTGCCTGAAGTGGATTTAGATAATTTACGTGCAGAATATGTTGCTCCAAGTACTGAAGCTGAAAAAGTGATTGCTGAAGCATTTGAAGAAGTGTTTAACCAGGAAAAAATTAGTGTTCATGATGACTTTATACGTCTGGGCGGTGATTCATTAACTGCAATAAAAGTGTTATCTTTCCTTAAAGATTATAATATTACTGCAGCAGACATTTTAAGCCTCCGCACACCTTATTCAATCGCTGAAAATATTAAGGAAATTTCCTTAGATTTGGATATCTATACTTTAGAAAGCGGTTGTCCTTTAAATGAATCTCAATTGAATGTGTACTTGGATATTATTGCCAATGATAAGAAAGATGCTTATCTTATTTCTTTACCTATGGAAATATCTAAGAAATATGCTGTTGATGATATTAAGAATGCTTTAGATGGATTATTGGATGTCCATCCGATTTTAGGCATGTGTGTCAGTGATGAGTTTGAGGTACCGTATCTGGTAAATGGTTCTAAACCACAAATATTTATTGAATCTGATGTTGATGAGGATTATATTTCCAAATTTTTAACAAAACCGTTTGATTTACATGATTCATTATCTAGATTTTTAATTGTTGAAAATGAGGATAATTATAATTTCGTTGCTATTTTCCACCACATCATATTTGATGCTTTATCTGATATGGTATTTAAACAAGATTTAGAATCACTTCTTGAGGGCAGGGCTGTTGATGTTGATGATTCATTCCTTAAAGTTTCTGCTTTCACTCAGCAAATTTCTGAAAGTGATGAATATGCAAAAGCTAGTGACTTTTTTGAAGAGATGTTGGTTGACAGTGATAACTGTGGTGTCTTATTAGACAGTATTTTACCTGATGGTCCGGGTATTAGAGACCTTGACTTGGATTTAGATTATAATGTATTTAAATCATTTTTAGACCAGTATGGTGTTAGTGAAAATGTTTTATTCACTAGTGTATTTGCTTATACATTATCCAGGTTTGTAGGTAATGAAAATGTATTGTTTAATGTTATTGAGAATGGCCGTGACAGGTTCAACAATTTCAATGCTATCGGTATGTTTGTAAATACCCTGCCGATACTGGTTGACTGTAGAAATCAGGAAATCGCTTCATTTATGGAATATATGTCTGATAGGATATATAGTGTAATGAAATATAATTATTATCCATTCAGAGTATTGGCCAATGAATATGATATCGATTCAAGTATTCTATTCCAGTTCATGCCTGAATGGATTGACAGCAAAGAAAAAGAAGTAAATGATGAGACTTCATCAGATAATGGAATGCTTGAAAATATGAATGATTTCATCAACGATTTGAGTGTTAATCTTATTCAAAAAGGAGAAAATTACATATTGAACATAGTATATTCTGAAAAATATTCAAAAGACATGATTCAACACTTTATGGATTCATATAAATTGATTTTACATGAATTTATCAATGCTAATTATTTAAATGAGATTAATTACCTTTCAAAATCTGATTTAGAACTTTTAGACAGTTATAATAATACCGAACAAGCTCTAATGTATGAAGATATTTTGGATGCATTTAATGATAATCTGGCTAAATATCCGAATAACTGTCTTGTATCATATAATGATGTAACCTACAGCTATAGAGAGGGCGCATTTATCGCTGATAATATATCCAAGAATTTAAATGATAGGGGAGTCAAAAAGCAGGATAATGTTGCATTTTTAGTTGAAAGGTCTGAATTATACCTGTTAAGCGTTTTAGGTATTTTGTCTGCCGGAGCGGTTTATGTTCCTCTTGACAGCATTTTACCTGATGAACGTATCGAATTCATACTAAATGACACACAATCTAAAGCTGTCATCGTTAGTGATGAGACTTATGCACGTGCGAATAATTTATTGGATGATGGCACTGTTCTTTTAAATATTTCAGATATTGTTAATGGAAATGTTGATACTTTATCCACTTTACCTGTTGTTAATGGTGATTTAGCTTGTATTTTATACACCAGTGGTACTACTGGTGTTCCTAAAGGTGTTAAAATTACCAGAAAAGCTATTTTAAATGCATCAAGCACTTACTCAAGCAAATATGGATTGGGTGTTGGTGATGCTTACGGTATGTTTGCATCAGTTGGTTTTGATATTGGATCACTTTCAATGGCAATTGTATTGTATTCAGGTGCTTCTTTGGCGGTTATTCCGGAAGAGGCTAAATTGGACATGTCTAAGTTAAATGAATATTTAATGCTCTATAATATTACTCATACATCCATTACTGCTCAAGTGGGTAAATTATTCATGGAACATGTTGACAATGATTCATTAAGGGTTTTATCAGTTGGTGGTGAGAAATTAGGTGAGTTTGAAAACCCTGAAAATTACAGGTTAATGGATGAATTCGGACCTACAGAGGCATTTGCATTTGTCTCTTCAATAGATAACTCACAAAAAATCGATATATCATCTGTTGGCCATATCAATCCAAACATGAAATTCTACATTTTGGATAATGAGTTTAGACGTGTTCCTATTGGTGCTGTTGGTGAATTGTACCTGGCAGGTATCCAAATAGCTGACGGATACTTGAATCGTGATGAAGAAACTGCAGAATCATTCATTAACAATCCATTTGATGATAATGGGAACTATAATGTATTATACCGTACAGGTGATATGCTGAGATTGTTGCCTGATGGTTCTTTGGGTATTGTTGGCCGTCGTGATGGACAAGTAAAAATCAGAGGAAACCGTGTTGAGCTCTCTGAAATAGAATCAGTAATACGTGAAATTGATTATGTTGAAGATTTAACAGTTCAAACAATTAAAAATGGATCAAACAATGAACTGGTTGCATATGTTGTTGTATCTAAGCAAATGGAAAAACTTAAAGAGTCCATTTGTGATTATGTTGCCAGATTTAAACCTGAATATATGGTTCCTTCATTTGTTGTTGAATTGGATAGAATTCCGTTAACTGTCAATGGTAAAGTGGATAGAAATGCTCTTCCTGAAGTTGATTTGGATAATTTACATGCAGAATATGTTGCTCCAACAAATGAAGTTGAAAAAGACATTGTCAATGCATTTGAGAAAGTATTTGGCCAAGAAAACATTGGTATTTATGATGATTTCATCAGATTAGGTGGAGATTCATTAACTGCAATTAAGGTATTGTCCTATCTTGAGGATTACAACATTGTTGCAGCGGATATTTTGAGTTTATGTACTCCTTATGCAATTGCAGAAAGTATTAAGAATATCTCATTGGATTTAGATATCTATTCTTTAGATTCTGGTTGTCCTTTAAATGAATCTCAATTAAATGTTTATCTCGATATTATGGCTAATGATAAGGTGGATGCTTATCTTATTCCTCTTTTCATGGACATTTCTAATAAATATGATTCTGATGTTATAGTTAATGCTTTAAATGCTGTGCTTGATGCAAATCCTATATTGGGCATGTGTGTTGATGATGAATTTGAAGTTCCTTACCTTGTTAAAGGATCTAAACCACAAATTGTTGTTGAATCAAACGTTAATGAAGAGTTTATCAATAAATATTTAACAAAAGCATTTGATTTACATGATAGTTTATCCAGATTTTTAATAGTTGAAACTGATGATGATTATAAGTTATTGGCTGTTTTCCATCACATCATATTTGATGCTTTATCTGACCATGTCTTTAAACAGGATTTATTGTCAGCTCTTGATGGAAATGTTTTGGATGTTGATGATTCTTTCTTAAAAGTATCTGCTTTTGCAAAACAAATACGGGAAACTGAAGAATATGCTGATGCGATTAACTTTTATGAATCAATGCTGGATGAAAGTGATGAAGTAAATATATTGTTGGATAATGTAATGTCCGATGGTCCGGGTATCAGTTCAATTAATTTGGATTTGGATATTAATGGATTTAAAGCATTCATGGATAAATTTGGATTTAGTGAAAATGTTGTATTTACTGGAGTATTTGCTTATACACTGTCCAGATTCATCGGTGGAGATAAAGTTTCATTTAACATTATTGAAAATGGCCGTGACAGATTTAACAATTTCAATTCCATCGGTATGTATGTCAACACATTGCCGTTATTGGTTGACTGTAGAAATCAGGAAATATCTTCATTTATGGAACATATGTCTGAAAGAGTATATAATGTAATGAAATATAATTATTATCCGTTTAGATTACTTGCTGGCGAATATGAAATTGATTCAAATATTCTTTTCCAATATATTCCTGAATGGGTTAATGATGATGCAGGCAATGTTTATCAGAATTCTGAAGATGTTTTATATAATGATGTGAATGATTTAATTGCTGATTTCAATGTAAATGTTACTCAAAAAGGCGACGAATATAATTTAGGTATTGTATATTCAAGGAAATATTCTAAAGATTTTGTCAATCGTTTTGTTGAATCATTTAAATTAATTTTACATGATATAATTAATGTAGATAAATTAAGCGATATTAACTACACTTCATTAAATGATTTGAATCTTTTAGACGATTATAATCATACTGAATATGATTTGAACTGTGATGATATTTTGGATGCATTTAATGATAATCTTGCCGAATGTCCGAAAAATACTCTTGTCACCTGTGATGATAGGGGTTATAGCTATGCTGAAGGTGCTTTTATTGCGGATAAAGTTGCTAAAAAGTTAATTGATTTAGGTGTTGGGCATCAAGATTGTGTTGCTTTCCTTGTTGAACGTTCTGAATGGTATTTATTTAATGCTTTAGGTGCTTTGGCTATTGGTGCAGTATATGTTCCTTTGGATGATAATCTGCCTGATGAGCGTATAAAGTTCATGATAAAAGACACTGAATCTAAAGTGCTCATTGTCAGTGATGAGACATATGAACGGGCCGTTGATTTGGCTGAAGATTGCATTATTTTAAATGTATCAGATATTGTTGATTGTGAAATCGGATCTTTAGATATGTTGGATAGTGCCTGTGGTGATTTGGCATGTATTTTATATACCAGTGGTAGTACTGGCATTCCTAAAGGTGTAAAAATCACCAGAAAATCAATTGTTAATTTCATAGATTTCCATGTTTATAATCTGGAGATTTTATCTGGGGATGTTTATGGTTTATTCGCTTCCATTGGTTTTGATGTTGCAATGGCTGCAATGTTTTCTGTAATTTATTCGGGTTCATGCTTAAATATCATTCCTGATGATATAAGGTTTAATATTAAGAAATTGAATAGTCATTTCATTAAGTATGGCGTTACTCATACATATATCACTACACAGATTGCAAAATTGTTTATAAGTGAAATTGAGGAAACCTCACTTAAAGTGCTTGTTGCAGGTGGTGAAAAGTTAGGCGAAATCGATGAGGTTAGAAATTACAGAATTGTAGATGCATATGGTCCAACAGAAGCATGTGTATATGTAATCAGTGCAGATACAGTTGATAAAATCGATTTTAGTAGTGTAGGTTACATACAAAGCAATACAAAAGCATATGTCCTAGATGATGAATTTAGAAGAGTGCCTATCGGTGCGGTAGGTGAGCTGTATTTATCAGGTTGTCAACTAGCTGAAGGTTACTTGAATAGAAAAGAAGAAACTGAAAGGGCATTTATGAGCAATCCATTTGAAGATGATAAAGACTACAGCAGATTATATTGTACTGGTGATGTGGTAAGAATATTGCCTGATGGAAATTATGGTGTTGTAGGTCGTCGTGACAGTCAAGTTAAAATAAGGGGAAACCGTGTAGAACTGTCAGAAATTGAAGCAGTCATACGTGAATTGGATTATGTTGACGACGTTACAGTTCAAACTATTAAACATGGTTCTAACAGTGAAGTTGTAGCCTATGTTGTTGTATCTGAGGATATTGATGATGATTCACTTATAAGTATGGTCTGTGATTATGTAGGTGAAAATAAACCAAATTATATGGTTCCTTCATTTGTAGTACGTTTGGATGCTATTCCTTTAAATGTAAATGGTAAGGTGGATAAACGTGCTTTGCCTGAAGTTAATATTGAGGCTCTATTTGCAGAATATGTCGCCCCAACAACAGAAAAGGAAAAGGCAATTGTTGAAGCATTTGAAAAAGTATTTGATTTGGAAAAAATCAGTGTTCATGATGATTTCATCAGATTGGGTGGTGATTCATTAACTGCTATTAAATTATTGTCTTATGTTAAAGGTCATAATATCTCTGTAGCAGATATTTTAAATTTACGCAGTCCTCAAGCAATTGCAGAAAATATTAAAGATATTTCATTGGATTTAGATATTTTCACATTAGAAACTGGATGTCCATTAAATGAAAGCCAATTGAATGTATATCTGGATATTATGGCCAATAATAAGATAGATTCATATCTTATTCCATATCGGATAGATATTTCCAAAGAATATGGCTCTGATGAGTTATTGGATGCATTGGATGAGATGTTTAATGTTCATCCGATATTGGGAATGTGCGTTAGTGATGAATTTGAAGTGCCTTATTTGATTAAAGGCTTAAAACCACAAATCATTGTCAAATCGGATGTTGGTGAGGAATTTGCTATGAATTTCCTAACAAAACAATTTGATTTACATGAAAGCTTATGCAGATTCTTAATTGTTGAAAATGAAAATGGCTGTTCTTTATTTGCTGTTTTCCACCATATAATATTTGATGCCTTGTCGGATATGGTATTTAAACAAGATTTATTCTCCATTCTTGAAGGAAAAATATTGGATGTTGATGATTCCTTCTTAAGGGTATCTGCCTTCAACAATCAGATAAGAAGAACAGATGAATATGGCGAGGCTAATGAATTTTATGAGTCAATGCTAGTTGATAGTGACAATGTTGGCGTTTTATTGGATTGTGTTGCATCTGACGGTCCTGATGTTGGAAACATGAATTTGGATTTGGATATTAACTTATTGAATTCATTTTTAGATAAGGCTGATGTTAGTGAAAACGTATTATTCACCAGTGTATTTGCTTACACATTATCCAGATTTGTTGGCAGTGATAAAGTCTTATTTAACATTATTGAGAATGGTCGTGACAGGTTTGGCAATTTCAATGCTATCGGTATGTTTGTAAATACTCTGCCGTTACTGGTTGACTGTAGAAATCAGGAAATCGCTTCATTTATGGAATATATGTCAAATAGAGTATATGGCGTAATGAAATATAATTATTATCCATTCAGAGTATTGGCAAATGAATATGATATCGATTCAAGTATTCTATTCCAGTACATGCCGGAATGGATTGATAACAATGAAAAAGAATTTGGTGGAGGGGATTCATCAGATAATGGCATAATTGAAAGCATGAATGATTTCATCACTGATTTGAGTGTTAATCTTATTCAAAAAGGAGAAAATTATAGGTTAAATATTGTATATTCCGATAAATACTCAAAAGACATGATCCAACACTTCATGGAATCATATAAATTAATTTTACATGAATTCATCAAAGTTAATAATTTGGATGAGATTAATTGCCTTTCAAAATCTGACATGGAACTTTTAGACAGTTATAATAATACTGAAAAACCTTTAATCTATGAGGATATTTTAGAGGCATTTAATGATAATCTGGCTAAATATCCGAATAACAGTCTTGTATCATATAATGATGTAATTTACAGCTATGGCGAGGGTGCATTTATTGCTAATGAAATAGCTAAGAGTTTAAATGATATGGGCGTCAATAAGCAGGATAATGTTGCATTTTTAGTTGAAAGGTCTGAATTATATCTGTTAAGCGTTTTAGGTATTATGTCTGCCGGAGCGATTTATGTTCCTCTGGACAGCACCTTGCCTGATGAACGTATCGAATTCATACTAAATGACACAGAATCTGAAGTTGTCATTGTCAGTGATGAGACTTACAAATGCGTTAAATCCTTAACAGAAGATTCAGCAATTTTAAACATATCAGATATTCTTGCTGGAGATATCGGTACTTTATCTAGTTTGCCGGTTGTTTATGGTGATTTGGCTTGTATTTTATACACTAGCGGTACTACTGGTGTTCCTAAAGGTGTTAAAATTACTAGAAAGGCTATTTTAAATGCATCAGTTGTCTATTCAGAGAAGTATGGATTGGGTGTTGGTGATGCTTATGGTATGTTTGCATCAGTTGGTTTTGATATTGGATCACTTTCAATGGCTGTTGTTTTATACTCAGGTGCTTCTTTAGCGGTTATTCCTGAAGATACCAAATTGGACATGATTAAGTTAAACGAATATTTAATGGCCCATAATGTTACCCATACATCCATTACTGCGCAAGTGGGTAAATTATTCATGGAACATGTTGACAATGATTCATTAAGGGTACTGTCTGTTGGTGGTGAAAAATTGGGTGAGTTTGAAAACCCTGACAATTACAGGTTAATGGATGAATTCGGACCTACAGAGGCATTTGCATTTGTCACTTCAATAGATAACTCACAAAAAATCGATACCTCATCAGTCGGATGCATCAATCCGAACATGAAATTCTATGTATTGGATGATAATCTCAGACGTGTTCCGATAGGTGCTGTTGGTGAACTGTACCTGGCAGGATATCAAATAGCTGACGGATATTTGAACCGTGATGGCGAAACTGCAGAATCATTCATTGACAATCCATTCGATAATAATGAATATTATAACAATTTATACAGTACAGGTGATATGGTAAGGGTATTGCCTGATGGAACAATAGGTATTGTTGGCCGTCGTGATGGACAAGTTAAAATCAGAGGAAACCGTGTAGAACTCTCAGAAATCGAATCAGTCATTCGTAAAATCGATTATGTGGAAGATGTAACAGTTCAAACAAATAAACATGATGGCAATAATGAATTAGTTGCTTATGTTGTTGTATCTGGGGAAATTGAAAATCTTAAAGAATCTATTTGCAATTATGTAAAAGAGTATAAACCTGAATATATGGTACCTTCATTTGTAATTGAAATAGATGAAATTCCATTAACTGTTAATGCTAAAGTGGATAAAAACGCATTGCCTGAAGTTGACAGAAGCAGTTTGGATGTTGACTTTGTTAACCCAACAAATATGGTGGAAAAACACATAGTTGATGCATTTAAGAAAGTATTTAATCAAGAAAAAATCAGTATACATTCTGATTTTGTTTCCCTTGGTGGGGATTCTTTATCTGCAATTAAAATAGTTTCAATATTGTCAAATTATGGTATTGAAATTAAGGTCGCAAGCATCTTTGATGATAAAACACCTCATGATATGGCTCATAATATTAATTCAACTAAAGAATACGGATTTAATTTGGTTAAAAAAGGTAATAAAAATCAAAATATGTTCTTATTGCCTCCTGTTGAAGGATTGTCACTTGCTTACTTGGATTTAGTAAACAATATTGAGTTTGAAGGTAATGTTTATCTTATTGATGACTTTAAATATGATTTGGAATTAAATGAAATTGATAAATATGACCATAATGATTTATTGAATAATTATTATGATGCCATTAAAGATATTTTCCAGGATGGAGACATAATTGTCGGTTACTCTCTTGGATGTATTTATGCAACATTGCTCATGGAAAAATTGGAAAAAGATAATTTTGTGGGTGAATGCATATTAATAGATGGTGAGTTAATCTTTGTATTTGAAGAAAAATTAGATGTTGATTTGAAGGAAAATGATGAAAGAGATGACTTGGAAGAAATTTATTCTGGAGAATTTGTGGATAAATATAACAAAATTATTGAGGTTAATTCAACTTGGAATTTCCCTGCTCCTAAAATCACTTCACATATAATTTATTTGAGTACAAAAGACCAGTTCAATGAGGATTTAGATAATATTTCAGATAATTATGAGTTAATCTATATTAGCTCTGATCATAGGGCCATTATTAATAAGGATATTGATAAAATTGTAAAATACTTCAAGTAAATTCATTGCATTTTGACTTTGGAATAAGGAATATTAATGGCATTTATTTTTTTGAGTCTGTAAAATTTTACAGACTCCTTTTTTTAGGGAAAATATTTCGTATTGCTAAAAGCAAGAAAATTTGTGTGCAAACATTTTCTATTTCCAATATCCAATGAGTTAACGCAGAATTTATGTTTTGAAGAGATCCACACATTCCCATTAGTATTATAAAACAGAATGAAATAATTAGAAAGATTATTGGTTTTTTTAAATTATTTTCTTTTGATATTTTAATTAAAGAAATATAAATAAGTGCTTCACCAACTACTCCTAATATTATCCATATCATGTTTAAATAAGCAATTGGGAGTATTAATCCTGCACCACACCATTTACTCAAATCTTCTTCTTTAAATACATTAATAAACAGAGAAATTCCTGCAATTAAAAGACCAATGCCTGTAATGACTACTAAATAACCTGGAGGAGTAAAATTTAAAAAACCTAATCCTACTATTAGTTTATATGTCGGTATTATAAATCCCATGACTAAAGACATTGACATTCCTATAACAAAAAAGGAATAAAACTTTTTTTCCATTTTGGATTTCAGATTATTTTTCAAAATCATGAAAGAACATGAAAATATGATGGGAACCAGAAAATCAACAATTGCTAATTCAACAGAAAATCCAACCATAAAAATCATCTATTATTTAAGTAAAGTATATAATAATTTAATATTTTTATTATATTAAAATTGCCTTTCTATGTATATTGCAATTATTAATTCCAGTATAACTTAGTTTAATATTAATATGGACTTTTAATCAATAATCGACAGGTTCTATTCAATTTTCAATAATCCTGATAAACGTTTTGACGGTAAAGTAGCTATAATATTAAATTTCCTAATTATTTTTGAATGTGTCTGACAAATATCTTTAGTAGATATGGATAAATATTAAATTTAATAGATATTAAGTATAGATAATTATTTAAGATATTTGAATTATATTTATTGTTGAAATGATGATTTTTGGTTAAATAATTAATTAAATTTTTATTGGGAGTCGTTTATTATTTCTAGGAAATCTAAATTTATTGATGGTGCTAAAAAAAGCATTCCGATTACATTGGGTTATGTTCCGATGGGTATTGGGTATGCTGCAATTGCAATGAAGGCAGGATTTACTCCATTGCAAACAGTATCCATGTCATTTCTTGTTTATGCCGGTGCGGGACAAATTATTGCAGCATCAATGGCACTTTCAGGTGCAACAGCAATAGCAATAATATTAACAAACTTTGTTGTAAATTTAAGATATTTTGTAATGTCAACATGTGTTTTAAATCAGGTTGAAGAATCTAATTTTGGATTGAATGTTTTAGCAGCACATGTTACTGTTGATGAATCATTTGCAATGTTTTCGCTTTCAGAAGATTCTTCAATTTGGATATATCTTGGAATTGCTATCACTGCATGGTTAAGCTGGTGTTTGGGTGCGGGTATTGGTGTTGTTTTACTTGATATTCTTCCAGTAATTGTTACAAACAGTTTCAATATTTCATTATATGCATTGTTTGTAGCTATTTTGGTTCCTGCTGTTAAGGATTCAAAGCAAATTGCGGCTTTAGTATTAATAACTGCAGTTTTAAACATAGTATTATCTCAATTTTTAGGAAATTGGGCTTTAATAGTTTCAACATTAGTTGGGGCTGGAATTGGAATGTATATTATAGATGATGAATATTTTCTTTCAGGTGATGTATAATGGATTATATTACATTGGTGATTTTGGGCTGTGCCGTTGTAACATTCATTCCAAGATTAATTCCTGTTTTGTTTATTGATAAGCTTGATTTTCCTCCAAAGGCTGAAAAATTTTTGAATTTAATCCCATATACTGCTCTTGCGGCATTAATATGTCCTGGAGTATTGACCGTTGACAATCAGTTATGGTATATTGGTTTGATTGGTGCGGTTGTAGCAGCGGGACTTGCCTGGAAAAAAGTTCCTCTTGGAGCTATAGTATTATTGACTGTAGTGGTGTTGATTACTGTCTATTCAATTGTTCCTTTCTTTTAATTGATGGTTTTATAATCATGATTATCGGGATTTAATTTAAATATAATTAACAATATATTATTAAATATAATATTTTATTTATATTATTGGTGTGATATGAAGATAGAAAAAGAACATAGGCATTTGGAAGGTATTGATGAAATTCGTATTTTTAATGCTAGCCAAAAAGATTTTTATACTCCTTCGCCTAAAGAGTTTGATATTGAAGATTTAGCATTTCAAGAACTTATAAACAGTATTTCTGTTGAAATTCATTGTTTTATTCCTTATGAAGAGGGTAAAGATTTTATTATCCAAAGTATAGGGAATTTTACTCTTGATAAATATAATTGCACTCCTGATGATGTAAAAGGAAGATTATTAAGTAAATTATCACCATTATTTTATGAAATTTTACATGATGAATTTGTTGATGTCTATAAAAATCATGTTACAAAAGATATAAGGTTCGTGTATTATCATAAAAATAAATTATCCAAATTAAGCACTGCCAAAATACTTTTTGATATGGGAAAAATTTTTGTAACTACTAATAATATTGATACAAAGACAAGCAACCGTGTTGATTTGGAGTATAGGGATTTTGATGAAGATAAAAATGATATAATCGAAAATTTCTCTCAAACGGGCAGTTATTATAATATCAATGGAAAATACACATGGTCACAGGGTATATATAACATTATAAACCGTGCAAAAGAAGAATCTGATGATTATTTCAATATTGTTTTTGATTTGGTAATACCTGAAGATAAGCACATTGTAAATAAAATTTTTGATATCACAAATAAGGATACTGCACAATGTGATGAGGTTATTCGTATTACAACTAAAGACGGTACTTTAAAAGTTTTAGAAGTTAATGTTTATTCTTATTTTGATGAAACCGGAATGGTCATTCGCCAGGGTATGATAAATGACATAACCCAGTATTCCAGTAATGATCTCACTAAACCGGTTGATTTCTTATTAGATGGCTTTAAAAACAGCACTAAATTGGCTTTGTTGATTGAACCTTTAAATATTAAACAATTTAAGTTCTCAAAAGGTTTTTATTATATTATTGAGAAAGATTATGAAGAATATAATCATTCAAGGGATATTCTTAAAAATATAACTGATAAAAGTGTAGTTCAACGTTTGGAAAAATTGATTGATGGTGAAATTAATAATATTGATGAAACTTTTTGTTATTATGTTGGTGGAAATCCAAACAATAGAAAAATCGTTGATTTGTATATTGAACGTTTTGAATATGGAAATACAATCCACAGCCTTGGTTTTTTAACGGATATTACTGAAGAAAGACTTAAACAGGAACAGTTGATAGCATCAAATGAAAACAGATTGATTTTAATTAAAGAAATTCATCACCGAGTTAAAAACAACCTGCAAATTTTAAACAGTTTTTTAAACCTTGAAAGAAGAGCATACAGAAATAATCCTGAGTTAATTATTAATCATATGCAAACACGTTTAAATTCACTTGCATTACTTCATGAAAAGACTTATAACTCTCATGATTTTAAAAATATTAATTTGAAAGATTATTTGATTGACCATGATGTGCAGACAATAAATGTGGTTGATATTCCTGAACAAATTGAGTTTGAAACATATGTTGATGAGGATTTGGAATTGTCTATTGAAGTTATTACTCCTCTGCTTCTGATTATTGATGAAATAACTATGAATGCTATTAAACACGCATTTCCTGATAAAACGTCCTCAAACCATAAAATAACTAAAGAAATAAGAAATATTGGCAATAATGCTGGTGAGCTAATAATAAAAGATAATGGTGTAGGCATTAAAGATACAGACAATATAAGTAAAAATTTAGGCTGTGAAATAATTAAAAGTTTAACCAAACAGTTGGGAGGAAATGTAAGTCTAATTAAACAGGATAATGGTACTGCATATAGGTTGATTTTCCCAACTCAAATGGAACACACTATTGATTGATTGAAAATTTTTTTGATTAAAATGATAATTTCAGTTCAAACATATCTATTTGATAATTAATCCATGTCAAACATTATATATTGAACTACCAGGTATATTCCTAATGCAAAACTTATTACATAACCTATTAATCCTAAAATAGGAATATTTAATATTGTCGGGCCTTTATCTGCAAATAATGCAAGAGAAGATCCCACAATTAATGCTGCCATAACTATTGCAGTCGTTATTTGTTTTGATATTTCCATTATTCCTTCGTGTTTTAGTTTTATTGTTATTTCACCGTCTTCCAATTTTGATAAGGTGTTATTAACAGTGTTTGGGAGGTTTTTTGCTAAGTGTCCTATTTCAAGAATATAATTTGATCCTAGTTTAAATAATCTTTTTGGAGATGCTTTGTGTAAAATTATTTTTTTAGCTAATCCTTTAAGTTCTTCTGCCGTATCAAACTCAGGATTTAATTTTTTACCACTTTCTTCAATTAATGCCAATCCTCTTGCAATCATTACGAATTCTCTTGGCAATACTACATTATTTTTTACCATTGCATCCAGTAAATCTTCAATGCTTCCATTTACATTTTTTAATTTTGTTCCATAATATTTTTTCATTAAGTCATTAATATCTGCCTTTAATTCGGGCGTATTTTGTGATGGGGTGATTATGTCCATATAAATTAATTGGTTGATAATATTGTCTGTATTACCGTTAATTAATAATAAGATAAGTTCTGCTAGATTTTCTTTAAATGTATCATCTAGAATTCCCATCATTCCCATATCAACATAACAGATTTTATTTTTATCTAAAACGATTATGTTTCCTGGGTGGGGATCAGCATGGAAAAACCCATCGACCATTACTTGTTTAAAGTAGGAATCCATTCCTCTTTTAGCTATTAATTTTTTATTGTATTTGTCGGTATTATCTTCAATAACTTCAGATAATTGTTTTCCATCAATAAATTCCATTGTTATTACTTTTCCTGAACAATACTGAATATAGGGTTCGGGAATATGTATGTAAGGTATTGTTTTAAAGTTGGTTGCAAGAACTTCCATATTTCTTACTTCTTCCAAGAAATTTATTTCTTTTAAAATTGATTTTTCGAACTCCAAAATGATTGCAGGTAAATTGTAAACTTTTGTTTTATTCAGGTATCTGTCACTTCGTACTGCTAAAAATTTCATTATTCTTAAATCACTTTTTATTGTTTCTTCAGTGTTTGGCTTTTGAACTTTAATGGCTACTCTTTGACCGTTTTCTTTTAATATGGCAGTATGAACTTGTCCTATTGAAGCTGAACCAATCGGTATTTCATCAATGTCTGTGTAAATTTTATCTAAGGGAAGTCCTAATTCAGATTCTATCACTTCTTTAATTTCACTAAAATCAGTAATAGGTGTTCTATCCCTTAATTTTTGCAATTCTTCAGATATTTCCAGTCCAACTAAATCCGGCCTTGTTGATAACATTTGTCCTAATTTAATATATGCCGGACCTAGTTCCTCCAATACTTTTCTTATTCTTATTGGGATTGTTGTATCAGGTAGTTCAGCGTCTTTATTTATTTTTCGATTTCTAAGAAAAGGAAATGTTTTAAAAAAAGTGTTTTCTTCTATTAAATATCCAAAATCATTTTTTTTAAGAACTTTATATATTTGATTAATTCTTTGAATATCTGAATTTTTTGATTTGTTCTGAACTTTCATTACTAAAATCTATGTACCATATAGTATTTAGAATTTTTCCAATATTCTTGCATATACTGCTTTTAGTTCATCATCTGATTTTTCATATATTCTTTTTAAAATTAATTCGGGTGTACTTTTTGCAAGGAAATTCATTTTTGGGGTTCTATCCACTATTAGATTATAGTTTTCATCTAATCCTTTTGCTTCAATACCGTCTACTCGAATGTCTGTATAGTTCATTAATTCCCTTGCCATATGGGTTACAATTATTCCATAGGAATTTGATTCTTTAATCATATCTATGAATGTTGAAATGATTTTAACAGCTGCTTCAAGTTCTGTTATTCCTTCAAGTTCATCCAGTAAAACTAATTTTTCACTGTCTGTTGTTACTATTGGAATAAATACATTTAAAAAGGATTCAAATGCTCCTGCATCAAGTGATCTTTTTTTGGAAAAGTGATAAATTTCATCAAATAATTTTATTTCACATGCATCAGCACTTACAGGTAGCCCCATTTGAGCCATTATGGATATTTGGGTTAGAGTTTCTAGAAGTGTTGTTTTACCACCACTATTTGCTCCGGTTAGAAGCGCAACGTTTTCTTTTCGTGTTAGTTCATAATCAATTTTTTGAATATTTGCATCCTCTTTTTTAAGTGATAAGTCTAAGTGAAGTGCTCCTTTTAATTTAATATCTTCGCCGAATTCCGGCTCCACCAGATCATATTCGAATGCAAAACTTCCAAGTGAAAATTCATAATCAAACATAATCACGTCTTTAACTTCTTCTATTGCTTTTTGTTTTATTGAATTTAGTTGTATTGCAGCACTTTTTTTAATGTCGAAAATATCATTTTCTTTTTTGGATGAACGTTCCAGTTTCACTCTTTGTATTTCTTGTTCGTCAATTTCAATAGGATATTTTCGAAGGTATGGATCAAAATCCATTCCTGTTTTGTCCTTGATAATTGCCTTACGTTTACTTATAATGTCGTCAAATATTTTACTAATCTTTGGCGGGAAATTATTATTTAATAAGTTGAGTATTTCATCTCCTTCAAGATCAACATTTTTAATTGACTTTTCAAGCTCTTCATCCATCTCATATTTAAGTGAATTAACAAGTTCGTCAATATCCACTTCCTGCTTGTCAACAATATTCAATTCATCAATAATTGGAATTATGTCTCCAAGAACACTTTCTTTGTTTCTGATTTTTTGGATTTCATGAACTCTTTGGAAAATCTCTTGATTTTGTGTAAAAAAGTTTATAATTTTTTCTGGAACAATTTCATAATCATTTTCGTCTATGTTAATCATGATTAAGTTTGGCATTCCTTCAAAATCAAGTATTCCCTGTGAATAAACGTAAAATATTAAATCATAATTCATCAATTCCTCTTGGAGCAAAGGTGAGTCGCTTGCAGTAATGATTGGGTAATATTGGTTAAGGCCTAAATCGGTTAGATAAGAATTATCTTCTTCACTTTCAACTAAAATGACTTTGCTTGCATCATATTCGGCTTTAGGTTCTTCAAGTTCTTTTAAATTTTTCATTAAGCCTCTCAATTTAATTATTGGCATTTGAGATACTTCTTTTTTGGCATCCATTACGATTCGAACTTGATTTTTGATTTTATCCATGTCTTTTGAAGGAGATAATAAAAGTATTCTGTTTTTGGAATATGATGTATTTGAATAGGCTAAAATCTTATTAATGATGTCTTCGTATATTTCTAAAGCTCTGTCACTTTTCATAAATTCATAATTGTCGTTATCCAATAATTGATTCATTATTTGAATTGCTTTTCTCTGGCTAATTCCATCAATATTTATGATTCTTTCTACATCAACTTCATCAATTATCTTTTGGAGTTCTTCTTCTCCTCCAACACTTCTTATTATTTTTTCGGAGATTTTATCTCCTATGCCTTTTATTTCTTGCAATGTATGTAAGTCTCCTTCCATTTAAACCAAACCCTTAATGATTATTTAATATGTATATATAATTAGTTATTTGCCTAGAGCATTTGAAGAGTAATTGCCTTTTGTTGAATTTCTAAAAATTTTTTTATTTACCTTTTTACCGTTTAAAATATCTTTATATAAATCAATAATTTTAATATAATCTTTATTTTTATAACGCCCATCAATTGAAAAGTTAATATAACCTATTGATGCTAAATGCTCTATTTCATCAATCAGTGACAGGTCTTCGCTATTAAAGATAATCAATTCTTCTCCGGATAAACTGTATTTTATAGGATATTTGTCATTTCCATTCTCAATTGAACTTTCATTACCAATATTTTCCTTAAATCCATATCTTGTTTTCATTAACTCAACAGATCCTTGAACTAAAAGTTCTATTTTGCTATTGTCTTTGCAGTTTTTTATAATTCCTTCATAATCCCTTTTTCTAAGTTCTGGAGATATTGTAAGTAATTCATAATTTTTTAGAGAGTTTATGGATTCGCTATTTGTAATGTTCATTGAATAAGGTCCATAATCTCCTTTGAAATCATTTGACATTATTTTTAACTGATAGCCCATTTTATTCAGAATGCCTCTAACCTTATTCAGTGATTTGATTAGGTCATCATGCGCAATATCTGGCCATTTCCATATAAGCTCATAATCTTTAGCATATGTTGTTTCAACTGCTTTTTTTAGGAAATTAACCATAAAGTTAATGCTGTCATTTGGCGGTATTTCTAAATAAACTCTTTCAACACCGTTAATCAATTCCAAATCATCTAAATTATTTGTATAATATGATAGTGAAATTTTTTCACTTCTATTCTGCGGATTTTGTTTAAATGTGATTTTTTCTTTTTTATTTTCATATAATTTATGGATTTCAGCTTCTAAACCTTCAAGCAGTTCTCTTCGTAATTTATTAATCTCTTTAATTGGAATAAATAGGCTGCCATCATAATTCATATTAATTTGTGTAATTTGAAATGGATAATTGTCTAGTTTAGACAGTTGTTTTTCAATTGTTTTCTGAGTAACATTTCTTTTTAATGGAGTTTCAAATTTTACAGTTCCTGTTACTTTATAGGTCACTTCCTTATGATTTGCTAAAGTCAAACGTCCTTTCAGTTGAGGATATTTATTTTTAAGTGAAAATGTTAAAATTAATTTGGACTTAACAAAACTGGATCCTTTATTTTCTATTTCCTTAACTAATTTTGTAAGTGAATTTCTTTTTGTAAGATAAACATCACTGCTTTCCAGTTTAAAGTTATTTTTCTTGTTCTGACGAACTTTTTTAATGATTAAAACTTTATCTGGTCTTGTCATGTCTTTTATTTGTTTAAATTTATTTTTCTTAAAATGATTTAATGTGGTTATGATTGGATTTTGTGATATTTCCATTCCGTAATCATCACTTTTCTTAATAAACAATAATCCATCGCCTTTTTCAGGTATTGTTTTGATATTATCATCAACTTTAATTGCAATTTGTGAATTTTTAACATCAATCACTTTACCTATTTTTAAACCTAAATGACCTGGTCTTATGCTTCTTTGATAAGTGTTGGCGAATTGTCCTTTTGTAAATCCTCTGTTGAAAACCAGATTAAGCATTTCCGTTTTTGAAGTCTTGTTGCTTTTTAGTTTGTTTAAAGCTTTCCTATATTCGCTTATAACAATGCCCAAATATTCTTTTGAACGCATTCTTCCTTCAATTTTAATGCATTTTATATTTAATTCAGCTATTTCTTTCAATTCATCATATAAACATAAATCTTTTGGTGATAAGTAGTAATCTTTCTTTCTGTTTAATTTGTATTTTTGTCTGCATGGCTGTGCACAAGTTCCTCTGTTTCCACTTCTTCCACCTTTAAAGCTGCTCATTAGGCATTGTCCGGAATATGAATAGCATAGCGCACCATGAGCAAAGATTTCAAGTTCCATACTTGTTTTTAATGCTTCAATTTCTTCTTTTCTCATTTCACGTGGAAGAACTACTCTTTTAACATTTTTACTTTCAAGATAATCTATTTTTCTCTGATTTTCACAGGTTAGTTGGGTTGAAGCATGAATTTTAAGTTTTGGAATGTGTTTGTTAATCAGTTCTATTAATCCTAAATCCTGAATTAAAACTGCATCAACACCAATTGCATATAACTCATTTAGATAATTCAAGACACTTTCAAGTTCCTGTTCTTTAATTAATGTATTGACAGTAACATAAACACGTACATTATGCAGGTGTGCAATCTTTACTGCTTTGTGTATTTCATATAGAGTAAAGTTTTGGGCAAACTTTCTTGCACCATAATTTTTTCCAGACAAATAAACGGAACTGGCACCGGCATTAATTGCAATTCTTAAATGTTCCATTGATCCGACAGGTGCAAGTAATTCAGGAATCTTCATGTAACCTTCCTTCAATGTAATTTCCTTTATTTATATATGATTGTGAGAAATCCATTATTTCATATTTGAATTCGGATAATTTTTCATCGCTAATATCACTTAAACTATCATTATAAATTGATAAGATTTGTTTGGTGTATTTTTCGTTTGAATATCTGCAGTCAACAATCAAATTATCTAAATTAAGGCTTTTAATATCGTTCATCTCTTCAATTAAGCATAAACAATCCTTGTTTAAAATATGGCTTTGTTTATTGTAATCAAAAAATACTTTATATTTGAATTTTTTTCTTTTTTTATCTTCTAATGTTGCATATTCCGCATTATTTGAAATAATAAAGTCCCGTCCATCATTTAAGTTTGTAAAATCGTCACGACTTACAATGACTTCCAGATTACCATGTATTATCATTTCCAAATCGGTATTTTTAATGTAATTCTTTCTGGTAATTTCTTTAATTTCACGTCCTGAAAGCTCTGAAGATAAAATTAATCCCTTATATTTTGATAAGCTTTCAACAGCATAAGAATTCCATATATTTAAGTTATGGTTTCCATAAATTGGACAATCAAATATTTTCTCCATTCCTGGGGAATCAATCATAACGGATATCATGTATCCTTCATTTTCCAATTCTTTAATTATTTCATTAGCTTTAATTAATTCATATTCGTTAATGAATGATGATAAAACCCAAACAATTTCAATTTCGGGTGCAATTTGAATAGCTTCTTTTAAAATATCTTTTATGTTTAAATAATAATCTTTTTTGTTGTTATATGAGCAGTTAACATCCAAATAAATTCTTTTTAAGTCAAAGCCATTTGCTGCTCTAACTTGGTCTAAATCGTTAGCAAAAAGGGATAATTTGGCTTTTGTATTTGTTTTATTTTCATATTTTTCATAATTGCTTTTAAATTCTTCAATCAATTTTCTTGTTGCTTTTACGGATTTTTTTGTTGGGGTAAAATGGTTTAAAAGTAATTCCTGTGCTTTATCTAAAATTTCTCTTCTAATTTTATTCAATCCGCTAATTGGGATAAATAAATTGTCCGGCATATCATTGAAAGTAATCTTTTCCATATAAAATGGTGTTCCACCAGTTTTTTCAAGTTGAACAATTATTGATTCTTTTGTAATTGGCCTGTTTTTAGCCTCTTCAAATCTTGCAATTCCTTTATGTCTGAAATTAATTAATTCATTGTCCATATAATATTCGACTTTAATATTTGCAGTTAAATCCTTCTGGAAGTTAAAAGTAACATTAATTGGGATTTTACTTTTGATTGTTTCATTTTTAAATTGCTTCAGGCTTTCATGTGTCTTTGCAGAATAGCTAATGAAAACTTCTGTTCCGACTTTTACAAGACGTGTAGTATCAATAATGATTTCATTTTCATCCTGCTTTATAATCTTTTCAAGATATATGCCCTTGATTTTTCCATTATATTTAAATGCTATGCCGTCGCCTTTTTCTAAAATTACTGGAATGTCCTTGTTTTTAATTTCAATGGTAACTTTTGTCCCGTCGATGTTTGTTATATCGCCTATATATAATCCTTCATGCCCTGAACTGCCTCTTCCCATTACTTGGCCGGGTTTGTCATTCATTATATATCCATTGGTAAACTGCCTGTTGAAAACAAGGTGCAGGTCTTTTTCCCAATCTCCAGGATTTCCATCAATAATGTTTCTGTAGCTATTAACTATGGTTCCGATATAGTCTCCGGATTTCATTCTTCCTTCCAATTTAAGGGAAGTTACTCCAGCATCTGATATTGCCTGAATGTTATTGTAAGTCGCAAGGTCATGAGTTGAGAGCAAAAATCCGTTTCCAACATTATATCCTCTGTATTTTAGACGATATTCTCTTCGGCATGGTTGTGCACAGGCTCCACGGTTTCCACTTCTTCCGCTGTTGTATGAAGACATATAGCAATTACCTGATACACAGTAACACAGTGCGCCATGACCAAAGGCTTCAAGTTCCAAATCAATATTCTCTTTCTTTAATTGATCATGGATTGCTTTAATTTCCTGAATGTTTTTTTCCCTTGGAAGAACAATTCTTTTAATGTTATTTTCCCAGGCCCATTTCATTGCGCTATAATTGCTTAAAGCCATTTGGGTAGATGCATGAACTTCTAAATCGGGAATCAATTTCTTTAATAACTGTATTAACCCGAAATCCTGCACGATAACAGCATCAACACCAATCTGATATAATTTGAATAGATAATCGATTACATTTAAGATTTCAAAATTGTTGATTAATGTATTTACGGTAACATGAACTTTAACATTATTTAAATGAGCATAATTGACTGCTTTTTCAATTTCTTCCATTGTAAAATTTTTTGCAAAAGCTCTAGCACCATAATTCTGACCTGCAAAATAAACTGCATCAGCACCTGCATTAACTGCAATTACCAGCACTTCATAAGAACCTGCTGGAGCTAATAATTCTGATAAAACCATTTTTTATTTACACCTTAATAATTTTTAGCACTTAAAGATTTGTCTTTTGTATTATTTAAAAATGAAGTTAATTGTTATATTTTAAATAATATTTTAACTAAAGTTAATTCTATGTATATAGTTTTTGAAGGAATTGACGGTGCTGGAAAATCCACTCAAATCCAATTGTTGAAAGAATGGCTGGAAGATAATGGATTGATTGTTGAAACATTGGTTGAGCCAACCGATTCTGAAGTGGGTAAATTAATAAGAAAAATTCTGCAAAGACCTGATGCTGAAACTGATAAGGTTCAAAAAACATTGGGATTACTTTTTGCAGCAGACAGAATGTTAATAATGGATAAGTTATCTGATGATAAAAAGGTTATCATATCTGATAGGTCATTTATTTCAAGTTTGGCATATCAGGAACCTGCCGAATGGATTCATGAACTCAATAAATATGCAAAAAAGCCGGATTTAGTTTTGCTTCTGGATTTGGATGTTAAAACATCTGTTGCAAGGACATCTGGTGAAGATGAATTTGAAAATGAGGATTTTTTAACTGGAGTTAAGGCCAATTATTTGGAAATCATTAAAGAATTTAATCACGAAATCATTGATGCAAATAATGGCATTAATAAGGTTTCATCTGATATTAAAAAAGCTGTAGCACCCCATGTTGGACTGTGCAAAGACTGTATTTTATAGATTTTTTAAAAATAGTAAAATTGAAGGAAATTATCCTTCTAATTCTTTTAATCTCTCAGCAATAGCATCTGCCAAGAATTGTTTTGCTTTTTCAAGTTCTTCATATGAACCAATAAGTTTTGGTCCATATTCTCCATGTTCGAGTTTCACATCAAATTTTTCTATTGTGTGTGCAAGCATAGCTTCCCCAACACCATTTGGTAAGCCCATTTGGTATTCTTCTTGTTCTTCCATTTAATTTTCCTCCATGTATTCTCTTACTGGTGCAAAGAATTCAATTAAGAAATCTTTAATTCCATTTTTTAAATCCATTGGATGTAGGTTGCCTTCACTAAAGTCTTTAAGTAATTCTTCTTTAGTTAATTCGATATCTCCACCGAATTTTTCAGGTCTTTTAATAAGTAATGTATCTTGATTTGGATAAACAAAAGTTTCTGCAATTTCAATCATTGGATTTCCTTCAATTTCTCCTTGTGGGCAGTAACTTTTATTGATTTTTTTGGTGATTTCTTTAACAGAATCGTCTACTGCAATATAATTGCCTTTGCTTGAAGACATTTTAGCATCACCGTCAAGTCCGTGTAATAATGGTGTGTGGATACAGACAGGAACATTTTCACCTATTTTTTCGAGGTTTTCACGTGCCAACATTTGGATTTTTCTCTGTTCCATACCGCCTAATGCAACATCCACTTCAAGAGCAGCCATATCGACAGTTTGCATAAGTGGGTAAATTACACTAGCTACTTTAGGATTATCATCTGCACGACTTACCTGATCCATACTTCTTCTTGCTCTTTTTAATGTAGTTAATGTAGCTAATTGATAAATTTTATTTGCATAATCACTTTCCAATTGGAATGATGAGCCTAAAATATATTCGGTTGTTTCGTCAAGCCCTAATGCCTGGAAACATTTTTTATTGTACTCTGCAGTTTCTGTAATCTCTTCAACTGTTCCTTTTCCATTTAAAAATGCGTGATAATCTGCAAGCAATATTTTAATTTTAAACCCTAACTTTTGTAAGGTCTTAAGCTTTTGTACAGTTACTGCATGTCCTAAATGGATTCTTCCTGAAGGTTCATAACCAGTATAAGCTATAGGATGGTCTTTTTTAAGAACTTCTTTTAATTCTTCTGTGTCTATAACTTCTAGAGTTCCTTCTTCGATTAACTGAATTTTTTCTTCAATATTCATTTTATCACTTGATTAAGTAAATGTAATTTTCAATTTTGATAATTTTGATTTCATCACCAATATTATAATCATTAAATTCATCCTGCATTTCCAAATCGACAGCAGAATAGTCACTTGGATCTAATATTTGAATTATTCTTGGAGACATTGATATTATGGTTGTGGTTTCTATCTCATCTGCTTTTTTAACGAGTTTAATATCATCCATATTCTTCAATGGAATGTTTTGTTTTTTGCTTGTTTTAATATCTAATCCAACAACTCTATTTTTATCAATATCTGAAACTTGAATTATCTTATCTTCAAATTTTATTATGTCGTCTTTTTCAAATTCAGGGATTCTGACTGAAATCCAAATTCTATAAAGGCCTTTTCCGGTGGATTTATCTTCACTTATAAGTCTAGGTGATTCCTTAATGACTCCGCCAAATTCATCTTTCAGTGCTTCTGCCACTTTGCGTCCAGTTTTAAAAGATCCAATATAATAATCATAACCTTCTTTAAGTTTTGCAATTTGTGGACAATATGCTAATTTGTCAACTTTTGCCTGTTTATCCAGAGTTCTTGCTACTATTTCATCGGCTTTTTCATACTCTTCAGCTTTTATTTCACGATTATCTGCTCTAAACTGAATTACTGTTTCATAATATCCTGACTGCATTTTACTGCATGGTGGACAAACAGTTTTTTTAATTCTAACTTCTGTATCGTGGGTTTCATCAATTGAAACTCCATAAACTTCACCGACTACTTCGACAAAACAATTAGCTATTGTACCTTTAATTTGGTCAATTTCGAGGTTGATTTCTTCATTTTCAACAAGGTCATTGATTTTTATATTTCTTTCCAATGCACGATAGATTATTTCATCTTCGGGAAGATAAGATTCACTCCATTTTCCTTCTTCCAATCTGCTGTTGCAATGGCTACATATTTCTACATTTATGCTTTTAGGAATTTCAATCATCTGAAAATCCTTTAAAAAACAGTCAATGCAGATTTCTCCTACCATCTGCTTATCTTCGCTTCCGCACTCTATACAAAACATAAAAATCCTTTAAAAATAAGAAAAAGATAAAAAATTATAATTGTTTGAGTGGAGCTGTTGCACCACAAGCGGAACATTTTAATAAGAATATTCTGCCTTCTCTTATAATTTTAGTATCTGGTCTGTTACATTCATGACAAATAACATATTTGTCTACATAATCTTCAATTCTTTCATTAATTAAGTAATGGGTAAATTTACCTTGTAATATAGCTCTAGAACCGTCTACGTTACCTGCAGTACCTAACTCTCTCATTAAGAACTTTAATAAATGTTGTGGGTCTCTGTTTAAACCTTCACTTACTTCTTTAAAGTTTTTAATGAATGTTCTATTACCTTGGATATCTGAATAAGCTTTAGGAATTTTAAATCTTTTGTGTTCAAATACTTCAGGAGGTAATTGGTCTATTGCTCTTTCTAATAAATCTTCATAATTATCCATATTATCACCTCATAAAAATTAGTATAAGTATAATATATTAAATATGATTTTAATCATTTATTAAGTTATCCATGCTAAGAAACTTAAACCATTGGTGATTTTAATCATTTCCATAATTCATATTGTTATTTTCAATAGATTGAAAAATTCTTTTTGGGTATGTAAAATTGCTTTTAAATTGTAGTATTGTATTAAAAAATAAATATTGATGTTATAAATTCTTTTTATATAAATTAATGCTGTTTAATTTGATTATTAATTTATTTAACCTTTTAAAATAAAGTTTTCATATCAAGTGGTGGTGAATTGTATATGGCTGAATTTCAAGAGGACATGATTTTTAATAAAATTAATGATATACATTCATCAACGAAAAGATTATGTTTTGGAATTGAATGGCTATTGGTAGATAAATTTGTAAAAAGAATTAAAAAATATGTTATTATATTTGTTGGGTGATCAGATGGTTCCCATCAAGCAAAATTTGCAGCAAATGCGGATACTATTATAAAAATTTAAATGACAACTAAAAAGAATGAATCTGCCCATCATGTAAAACAATACATGACAGGGACGTAAATGCGGCTAAAAACATTCATAAAGAAGGTTTAAGAATCTTCCGGAATGATATGATGAACCTCAGGGATTGGGGGAATAGCTCGATAATTCTACTCTCGTGGGAGAGTACTGGCTCGCGAAGTAAGAATTCACGACTTCTACAAGTCGTGGTAGTTCAAATGAATCTGGAATGTCAATAAAAGAAATTGCAATAAAAACAAAAATGGATATTAGGCAAATAGAAAAAATATTAGGTTAAAAAACACTAATGCCGTCAATAAATATAAAAATATGATTAAGTTATCGGAAAAAGTATTTGGAGTTTTTTTTTACATCCGATAACCTATTATTCAATCAAGAATATTATTATACTCTTTTAACATTTCCTGGATTTGGCTCGTATAATATTCCTCTTTGGGTCAAGTTCCTTATGAGGGTTTCAACTTTATCTTCGCTTACACCATGTTTTTCTTCCATATTGGCTTTTAAAACAGTTATTGGTGCTTGTCCATTGTATTCTTCTTCGATTAATTTTATTTCATCAACAAGAGTACTCATTTTATCTCTTTCGGATTTCGGTCTTCCTCCACCAACAATGTCCGCTTCAATTTCACCGGTTTCAGGGTCAACTCCAGCATCTTTAAGTGATGCCATTTGTAATCTTACAGCTTTTTTAGCATCTTCTTTTTCCACAACTTCTTTTAATTTTACCTTAGCACATGCTTCTGATAAACGAATGATTGCTTCAAGTTGCCTTGCTGTAATTGGAACAACAGTGTTTTCTTCAGTATTGCCGCTGCTGTTTCTCGTATCCACATAGAAATTCTTTAACACTTCATTTGCTTCATCGCTTAAAACAGGATTAACATTTTTACGTGCATAAGCAATGTACTTTCTAAGCAAATCTGGTTCAATTTCATAATCTACCGCATTTGACTGGTGAATATTAAGAATGTGCTGTGCAAGTTCTGAATCTCCTTTTCTACTTGGTTTATCTTCAACAATCCATATTAAATCAAAACGAGATAAAATTGGTGGTGGTAACTCAATTTGATCCGCTAAAACTTTAAACCTGTCAAACCTTCCAAATTTAGGGTTTGCTGCTGCAAGAACGGAACATCTTGAATTTAAAGTTGCCATAATTCCTGCTTTTGCGATACTTACAGTTTGTTGTTCTAAAGCTTCGTGAAGTGCTGATCGGTCTTCTGACCTCATTTTGTCCAATTCGTCAACACATACATTACCCTGGTCCCCTAAAACTAATGCACCTGCTTCCAGTGACCATCCACCTAATTCATCTCTGACAGCAGCTGCAGTTAAACCAGCACCAGTAGTACCTTTACCACTTGTATAAATACTTCTTGGAGCTAGTTTGGAAACATATTTAAGAATTTGGGACTTACCGATACCTGGGTCCCCTACAATAAGAATATGAATATCTCCTCTCAAACGGGTTTCATCTTCAAGCTGTTTTGCAGAACCTCCAAATAATTGTAATGCAATGGATTCCTTAACATCACGATAACCCCTAATTGAGGGGGCAGTTGATTTAATAATCTTTTCATAAATGTTAGGGTCTTTTGATAATTCTATAATTTGTTCTTCATCTTCTTCTGATAAATGCAATTCTTCAAATTCTTGCTCTAAAGGCTCAATATGATTTACATAAATATAATTTTTGAATTTGCCGCTTCTTTCTTCCCTAAACGTTTTTAATGTTCCTGTAATTCTTACTTTGTCTCCAGGATTCAATTCATCTACTAAATCATCTTCTAAAATCATCAACATCTGTTTAGGTTCAGTTCCTCCAGATAAATTTTCTAAAGGTTCCTGCATTCTTGCTGTTTGTGTATCAATATAGTGTGATTCTTCCTGAAGTAATCTAAAAGACCTTCCACCACATTCTCCACATAAAGAAGGTTCTAAAATTGTCCTGTCTGAAGTCTGCTCGACTTCATGTAGACGCATACAACCTCTGCACTCAAAAACAGCGGTTTCAATACGGGGTCTTATTTCATCTGTTTTTCTTACAATACCCTCTGCAGCAACAAATGTTCCAATATATTTACTTAACAATATTTTTAAAGGAATGATATTTGTCACATTCTTAAAACGGATATTTAAATCAGCATCTTTAGCTAAAGGGTCAATATTTTTAACAGCTATTTGTGCCGCTTCAATAACTTCCTCAGGTTTATCTATTAACAAATCAGCTAGGTCTGGATCAAATATTTCTAATGTATTATAATCTACAGTTAGCGATCTATTATCTGGGTACGTTTCAAGGATTTCAAACACATCGTCCTTATATGATGTTGCAAAAAATTCCTCAAATTTCGCAATTGATGTTTGTGATTTAGTAGTAGATTTCATTATATATTACATTAATTTTTCATACTTAAAAAATAATTGGATAGAGCATTTGAAAAGTAATTGATTATCTGGGGTAATGCAAATAGAGTTGCAACTAATGTATCAACAATGTTAAAATAGTAACTAATTGGATTGAATGGTGAGTAAAATTGTCGGATTAATGAATTTTTGTATAATCGTGAATAATTATTTATATTAAAGGTTTTTTTAACTATTGATAGTAGTCTTTAGTTGCTTTCAGTTAAATGCAGTATTAATTTAAAATTCCAAAATTACTCAAGAAGTATTTCGACAATATGGTTAAATGCTTCCTTTGATTCAGGAACAAATGGATAAAGTGGGTATACATGAGACATTTTCTCACCAACGTTTAATTCAGCATCAACACCGTTAGCCTTTAATTTGTCATAAAATTTAACGACATCTGAATAAATTATTTCATGAGTTCCTACGAATAGTGTTGTTTTTGGAAGTTTGCTTACTTCTCCGAATAATGGACTTATTTTGTAGTCTTTCGGGTCTAAATCCCCTGCCCAAGCTTTTCCCATTTCGCGTGCACCGTCTACTCCAAGCATGGGATCATATTCAACATCATCATAATCTCCAGACATTGATACATCGACCCATGGGGATATTAAAATTATGTTTTTAGGCTGTGGTATATTATTATCTGCCAGATATTCGCAAAATGATGCAGTAAATCCTCCTCCTGCAGAATCTCCCATTATTATTATATGTTTATTCATTGTTAGTAAATGATTGTATAGTTTTTCAACAATTTCATAGGTTTCCTTATAAGTATGATTTGGAGCAAGAGGGTAGATTGGAGTAAATACGCATGCATTAATCTTTTTTGCGAGATTGTCACAAAAGGAAATGTGTGGAAGTCTTATTTCGTTTACATATATTCCTCCATGAAGATATATGACCAAACGCTCCACATTATCATTATTATTAAATATTACCATTTGACATTCGAACATGTCTTTGCTTTCAACTTTTGTGTGATATATCCTTTTTGGTAGTTTATAAGGTTCATCTTCTTCAAGGGAACGCTCTGCCATGTGTTCTTTGGCTTTATCAGCATCGTCAATATATTCACGATGTTTTTTTTCTAAAACAGTTTCTATGATTTTTGACCTTTTTGACATTTTTAACACCATATATTTTTAATATTTAATTTAAAGATTGTCTTTAAATATTGCTATTGATTTTTTCATATGAATATTGATTACATTAGTTAAAAATAAAAATTGGGTAGCAATTAATCCGTTTCCGGTTTTTCAAACCCAATTAAATTAAATTTATCCAATACAAGAATGATTATGGTAGGGATTACAACTAAAGCCAAATTCATTATAAATGTGGTTGGGTTACTTTCTCCCGGTCCTTGTTGAAGGTTTAATGCGATTGCAAGGAATGAAAAAATATTATTAACTGCATGCATAGCTGAAGAAGCTTCTAAACCTTGACCATACCATGTTATCAAACCGTAAAATATTCCAATGAAAAGCACTCCCATCAAAGCGTATATTTGATAAGGATGCATTATAGCAAATATTGCTGCTTGAAGAATAATTGCTACAATAGGTATTTTAAACCATGACCCAAAACTTTGCATTAATAGTCCGCGGCACAGGTATTCTTCTGCAAAACCCTGAAATAAGGGAAGTATTATGCACAATAATAATACAGTTATTGAAAGATTATTTGAAATTTCCATACCTGATGTTAACATCGGATATAGCCCAATTACACTATAAACAATCAATGTAATAATTAATGACTTGATGTAAATTCCCCAATTCCATTTCCTAATAGGAGCAATCTGGGTGGAAAATGGAATTTTATATATCAATTTATTCCCAATAAAAATTGAAGGAATTAATAGTATAACTGTGATTGCAGTATAAATAAATGATATTATGCCGGTTCCCTTGGCGTCTACTCTCATAATTGATAATATGGCAAAGGATATTACAAAAGAAAGTATTGCTGCTATAATCAATATTAATATTGGTTTATACCATGCATATGTCTCTAATGTTGAGGGAAATGTTATAAAATCCTTCTCTTCAGTCTTTTTAAATAATTTTGACATGTCCATATATTTAACTCCTTTATTTTTAAAATCAATATTTTTCATATCTTTTATATAAGTCAATATAACCTTTTTAATTAAAAATATATAAATATGTCTTAAAATTAGAAAATTTTAAATAAATTTTTAATTAATATTAAAAATATAGGTGATAGTTCCATTATTTCCAGCATAATGAAATTATTTTCAAAATATTTTTTAGACATGAAATCTTATATGTATTTAAGGATATGGGATTATTTTACATAGATAAAAACAGAAGATAATTATAATACTTTTTGGTGCAAATTATGAAATTTAAAAAATTAAATAACAACGAAAAATTGCCTTTTGTAAGTTATGGAGTTTATGAAATTGACCCTAAGGATACAAAGAATGCTGTTCTTAATGCATTAGAAAGGGGTTATGTTGCAATCGATGGTGCTCAGGTATATTATAATGAAAAAGAAGTTGGTGAGGCAATTAAAGAATCCGAAATCCCAAGAGAAGAAATATATTTAACTAGTAAAAATTGGGTTAGTAATTCCGGATATGACAAAACAATAAAAGCAGTTAATAAAACTTTGGAGGATTTACAAACGGATTATCTTGATTTACTACTTATTCATCAACCATTTGGAGATTATTATGGGACATACAGAGCATTTCAAGATTTACAAAAAGATGGAAAAGTATTATCTATCGGGCTTTCAAATTTTGATTCAGCTCGTTTGGTCGACTTGACTATGAATTTTGATATTGTCCCTCAAGTCAATCAGGTTGAAACATCACCTTATTTCCAACAGTATGAAGCTAATGAAATTATGAATAAATTATGTGTTGCCCATCAAAGTTGGGGACCTCTTTCTGAGGGTTTGGATAATTTATTTAAAAATTCTATTCTTTTAGAAATTGCAGAAAAATATGATAAAAGTACTGTACAGGTAATATTTAGATGGCTGATAGACAGAGACATTCCATTTTCATGCAGGTCTGTTAAAACAAAAAGAATGGAAGAAAATATTGATGTTTTTGATTTTGAATTAAATAAAAAGGATATTGAAAAAATCAAAGAATTGGATTTTGGTGAAAGTCCTTTCAATGATTATGACGATCCTGAAATTGCGGAAGGCTTTAATTCTGAGATAATTTAAAATATCCTTATTATATTTCCATCATCATTTTTTTAGATTTTCTTCATTTCATATTCAATTGTATTGAATCCTAAAACTTCTGCATATTTGAAAAGGCCTTCTGGGAAGTTATGCTTTATATGTTCAAGATTTTCATGTTCTCCATCATATTTGATATCGACATGTATGTTGTCATCATAATCTATGACAAGCACTTCCACATATGTGTCATGAGAATTGGTGTCAAAAATCACGTCAAAAATCTTGTCAACATTGTCGCAGAATTCATCACTTGCATTTAGAGTTTTCAAATGATTTAAGCATTCTTTTCTTGCATTCATATCATTGTCAGTCAATACAAAGTTTTCAGTATGTTCAGCCAAATCCTCCTCTATGAAGAATAGTGTGCTGTATTTCGGTTCCCTTTTTTGAATAAACTTTACGCTGAGGAAAATGAAAACTGTTACGATTAAACAAGATACTGGGAATCCCAGCCATATTCCGTTTGACCCAATCATATAGTATAATGAGACTACACAAATCAATGGGAGTACAAGTGTGTAAAGCACGGAAAGCACTGTTGAAAGAAGGGACCTTTCAATGGCTTCGTAGTAGAATATCAGCATGCTTGGAAGTACAGACAATACAAAGAAGAGTGAATACAGTCTAACAGCATTTATTGCGAAACCTGCAATTTCCATATGTTCGAAGTTGTAAAGTGCCAGGAATCCTTCAGGCCAGACCCATATGAACACAGTCAATATTACTGCGAAAGCCAATCCCATCAAAAGTGAAATCTTAATCAGATGATTCAAATTCACATAATCATGTTTTGAATAATAAACCGGAACAATCGAGGTCAATGTTTCTGAAATTCCAACGTCAACAATACTTCCAATTACTAATATGTCCATACACAACAGATAAGTAGCCAATCCAGTATCTCCTAATGTAATAGCCAAGAATTTGTTCATTATAAAGACAAAAATCACATCAAAGACTCCAATACTTGCACCAGGAAAACCTACTTTAGTCATTTTCCAGGTTGTTTTAAGGAAAGTTTTAATTTTAAGCGCTGAACGAATAAATCTAAATGTTCTTTTTGGATGACGTATATACCATAAACATACAACAAGGCTAATTGCATATCCTATAAATGATGCGAGTGATGCGGAAGCCATACCCCATCCCCAGGATAAAAATGTATAATCCAAGACTATATTGATTGCATTAGCTATAATTATGACTGCTGATGCAAAGTTTGGGTGGTCATCCACACGAATATACTGTGTAAGCACTGCGGAGATTGTAGATACGACAAAACATGCAGATAAAAATGTGGAATATTGTAACAATAGTGGTTTTGTAGCTGGTGAAGAACCTAAAATCGGAGCCAATGGATCCATGCAAATCAACCATGCAATAGCCAGTATTACGGATGCAATAAGTGATACGACCATTGACACTGTGAAATACCTATTACTTCCTTCAATATCAAATTCAGATTTTTTATTTATAGATATAATTTGCCCTCCAAGTCCAAATAACCATTCAAAAACAGTCATTAATAATATTACTGGTTCTAAAAGTTCAATTGCAGCAACTGCATTTGGGCCAATAAATCTGCCTACAAAAAAGCTGTCAACAACAGAACTTAAGTTCAAAGCCATAACTAGAAGTAGGCTAGGTATTAATAGTTCTTTAAATTTGCTGTCTGCTATTTTAAAATTCATTCAATCTCTCCTTAATCAAAATATTTTACTTCTATTAAATATTTTATAAATCTTGTAAGATAATCTTTATCACATTCCGGCCAAGTGAATCCGAATGTCTTGAGGATTTCAATAGTTTGGTCCATCACTACAAGTTCGCCGTCATCACTTTCAATATATTCATCTTCTTCATCATCTTCAGCGAAATCATCAATGGTCAAATCTGCAGTAATGATTCCCTGAATGTTTTCATCCATATTTTGTTCATAAATTTCTCTAAACTCTTCAGGAGAAACCTCTTCAATGCCGAATCCAAAGGAGTTAAGAACATCTATTATATCACTTGTAGGAATCCACTTGTCACTAACTGCATGGAATACTGTGCACTCTTTTGGGGCTTTTGCAAGTTCTAGAGTTGCCTTTGCCACATAATCTATTGGGCTCAATTCAACAACTTCTTCAGATATTTCAGGGATTGTTGCCTTCAAGTTTTTAATGGCTTTTATACCATTTAAGAATGCATTAGTATCATAATTTTTCTGGAACATTCCGTCAGATTGACGTGCCATGAGGTTTCCAACTCTGATAATTTTCACATTAAGGCCGTTCAATGCCTTTTCAAGCACCATTCTTTCTGCAAGGAACTTACTGTTTAGGTATTTGTTGGACAAGTCTTGTCCCCAGTAGAAGGTTCTTTCATCACAATGCTCAACTGAAAGATCACTATCTTCTGTGTATTCATCTAAAACACTTGTGGTTGATATCTGGACATAGGTAATGTTGTTTGCTTCTGCAAATTCAAGTCCGTTGACTACTCCATCAACATTAACCCTGAAGATATAATCATCGTGAGTGTAGTGTTTTACAATAGCTGCACAGTTGATTATTGTGTCAATTGGATAATCACTTAGCTTTTTGAAGTCATCCAAGTTTGTTATATCTCCTTCACTTAAGATTATGCGTGATCCGATGAGGTCTGTGAAGTCTTCATCATAGTAGTAATTCATCAGGTCAGCGAAACGTTCTTCACAGCTATCGAATTGACCTTTTCTCAACATACAATAGATGGTTCCCTCTTCGTTTTTGAGGTATTCATATAATACATGGACACCAAGGAATCCGGTAACTCCAGTTAATAATACATTGCCCAATTCAGTGTTTGTGCCTTTGGCAAAGTTTTCAAACGTATTTTCCTCAAGAAGATTATGGATTTTTGTGTAGTCATAGTTTTCAATGATGTCCACATCCAAGTCTTCATCTATTTCATCACCGGACAGGAAGCTGGCCAGTTTTCTTGGGGTCTGGTTTTTAAAGATATCATCATACTTTACATCATAATCTTGTTTGAGTAACTCAATGATAAGTTTGGATGCAATAAGTGATGTTCCACCTATTTCAAAGAAGTTGTCCTCTGCACCAACGATTTCTATATCAAGGACAGATGAGTATATTGCACAGATTGTCTGTTCGAGCTTGTTTTTAGGAGCGACATATGTCAATTCAAGTTTAGGCTCAGGCAATGCTTTTACATCAGTCTTGCCGTTTGGAGTCTGTGGCATCTCATCAATCTGCATGAAGACTGTAGGAACCATGTATTGTGTAAGTCTTTCACTAAGGTAAGCCTTAAGCTCATCTTTGTCAATATTGCTTTCTGCTGTGAAGTAAGCACATAAGTGTTCGTTATTTCGGATTTCCTTAATCACTACAACATTCTGTTTTATGTCAGGGAAACTGGATATGTTTGATTCAATTTCACCAATTTCTATTCTTAAACCTCTGAGCTTGATTTGGTTGTCAATTCTTCCTTTAATATCAATATCGCCATCAGGAAGCTCTATTGCGTAATCTCCACTCTTGTAGTATGGAATATCATCAATGGTCAGATATACCTCTCTGGTTTTGTCTGGCATGTTGTAGTATCCTTTACCTACACCAATACCACCAATGTAGAGTTCTCCCATAACTCCTTTAGGCACCAACCGTCCATCAATATCTCTGACTTCGGTTACATAGTTTTTAAGTGCCTTACCGATTGTAATGTTTTCCGGATCTGTTATTTCTTTATAGTTTGAAGCGATTGTAGCTTCAGTAGGTCCGTAACTGTTGTAGACTGCTGCGTCACAGTATTTTTTAACTCCGTTGAATGCTTTGGCTGAGAATTGTTCTCCACCCATTACAATACATTTTGCACATCCAATTGCATCACAGAACTCTTCAAACTCAAGATATGAAAGCAATCTTGATGGAGTGAATTCCATAACTTCAGGCTGTTCACGCTTAATCAATCTGACAAGTTCCACAATGCTTTTTATTTCATCGTCATTTGCAAAGATGATTTTGATTCCGTTTGTGATACCTGTGAGTATATCTTCGAGAGCTGTATCGAATGCAACAGTTGCAATGCTCAATAAGTTATTGTATTCACATTTAGGGTTTCCTTCTACCTGATTACATACATTTTCATGGCTGATCATTACACCTTTTGGATTTCCTGTTGAACCGGATGTGTAAATCATATATGCTAAGTCATCAGGAACAATATCAACATTTGGAGCAGCAACATTATCTTCTTCAAGTAATTCTTCAATAGATAATGAATTAAGTGCAAGGCCATCCATATTAATTATGTAATCTGCCTGACTGTTTTCATAGATGTAGTCAATTCTTTCTTTAGGGAACTTTAAATCGAGTGGTATGAATGCACAACCTGCTTTTAATACACCGATAATTGAAGCAATCAGGTCACTGTTACGAGGCAACATAATCAAAATATTGCTTCTTGGTTTGACACCTTTTCCAATCAATGCATTGGCAATCCGGTTTGCCTTTTCATCAAGTTCATAATATGTCAATGTCTCATCACTAGCAACAAGTGCAATTTCATCAGGCTTTTCGGCCACCTGTGCTTCGAAACGTTTATGGAGGAATGGATTGTCCAATTCTTCAAATTCAGGCAATAGGAAGTTTGGAGCAAGCTCAATTTCATTGAGCCTTAATTTGTCCATATCATTTACGAAGAACTGAACCAAAGTGTATTTGATTGCCTTGAGGAAATCAGTCACATACTCTTTAGTATAAATTTGGTCATTATATTCAATGAACAGTGAAATTTCATCACCGTCATCGTAAACGTCCATGTTAATCTTATAATCTGTTGCCACAGTACCGTCAAGCTCTTCCATGACATATGTGTTTCCATCCATTTCCAGATTATCTGTTTCAAACGCTCCATGGTATGCATAGAAGAATTCAGGTTTCAATTGATATTCTTCAGAAAGTGTTGTGTATGGATAATTACTGTGGACCAGCGCATCTTTCCATGATTTATCCACTATTTTAATGAAATCTTCAACCATCATGTTCCTGTTTTCGCTTCCAATCATTATAGGGAGTGTTTTTACAAGCATACCTTGTGTATTGAAGTAATTGGAGTTTGACCTTCCGTTGAAGATTGTTGTTATTAATGCTTTATCTGAGAATGTGAATTTGTTCAGGGCAAGGACTGTAGCACTCATAAACAGTACATTTGGACTTATGGAATGGTCTTTACAGAACAGCCTTACGAAAGAGGAATCAACCGTTTCCTCAATAAGTTTAATATCTGCTTCATCAGGATTTCCATTGAGGTTTGGAGTAAGGACTGTAGATTCGAATCCTTGGCTAAACCTGTTTTTATAGTATTCTTTGGAAATTTCGTTTTCGCTTAGTTCCTGTTCAATTAAGCTGTAAGCGTATCCGTCAACTATTTCTTCACTGACCTCTCCACCATTGTATATGCTGAGTATGTCTTCGAAAAGAAGATCCATTGAAACACCATCTGTAATTACGTGGTGGATATCAGAGAACAGTACTGTTTCTTCAGGTGTCTTATAGATTTTGAATCTGAATAGCTGATTGTCATCCAATGGAATGTATTTGATGTCCTTATCCATCATTTCCTTATTGGTGATTGAATCAATTTCTACAATTTCAATATCATCAATTTCTGCATCATCACATCTTTTCTGTCTCAATTCCCCTTCAGGAGTTGTAATAATTCTTGTTTTAAGATATGGGTGTGCTTCAATACCATCAATAATAGCCTGTTTAAGTTTAACTGGGTCAACAGAACTGGCAAAGCGTATTGCAGAAGGCATTGTGTACTTGATTTCATCAGTCTGTGCACATTCATAGTAGATACCTAACTGATTGGAGGTCAATGGGAACAGATCCATTGTTTCTGCAGTCTTAATGATTTCAGGAATATCAATTTGTGCATCTATGTTGTTATCTACCTTGTCAGCAAGGCTTTGGATTGTCGGATTGTTAAACAGGTCCGTTATTTCAATGTTAACGTCAGTTTCATTGTAAATCATTGAATTCAATTTCATCAGAGTCAGTGAAGTGAATCCTAAGGAGTATAAATCATCAGTAATACCGAATTCCTCAGCGCTTGAAAGTGATGAAACCATTCTGAATATCTTTTTCTCTGTTTTTGTTTCAGGTTCAACGAAATCAAGTGCTAATGAAGGATCAGGTAATGCCTTCATATCAGTTTTTCCGTTAGGAGTTTGAGGAATCTCATCAATTTGCATAAAGACTGTTGGAACCATATATTTGGTCAGCTTACTTTGCAAGTAACGTTTCAAGAGATTAATATCAATATCAGTCTCGGCAGTGAAATAAGCACACAAATGATCGCCGTTATTTATTTTCTTAATTGCAACAACGGTATTTTTAATGTTAGGGAATCTTGTAATGTTGGATTCTATTTCACCGATTTCAATTCTCAATCCTCTTAATTTGATTTGGTTATCGATTCTTCCTTTAATGTCTATATCACCGTCAGGAAGCTCTATTGCATAGTCCCCACTTCTGTAGTATGGAATGTCATTAATAGTTAAATAGACTTCTTCAGTCTTGTCAGGCATGTTGTAGTATCCTTTACCTACACCTGTACCACCAATGTAAAGCTCTCCCATTACTCCCTTAGGAAGTAATTTTCCATCAATATCTCTTACTTCAGTCACATAGTTTTGTAAAGCCTTACCGATAGTTATGACATTAGGATCAGTAATTTCCTTATAGTTTGAAGCAATTGTTGCTTCGGTCGGACCGTAACTGTTGTATACTTTTGCATCGGTGTATTCTTTAACTCCATTGAATGCCTTGGCTGAGAATTGCTCTCCACCCATTACGATACATTCAGCACATTCAATAACTTCACAGAACTCGTCAACTTCAAGATAGGACAGTAACCTTGATGGAGTGAATTCCATAACTTGAGGTTTTTCCTTTTTAATTAGGTCGATTAAATCAACGACATTCTTGATTTCTGAATCGTTTGCAAAGATGATTTTCATTCCATTAGTAAGGCCTGTTAAAATATCTTCAAGAGAGGTATCGAATGCAATAGTTGCAATACTTAACAGATTGTCATATTCACATTTAGGATTTCCTTCGGTTTCATTACATGCATTTTCATGACCTATCATTACGCCTTTAGGTTTTCCAGTAGATCCTGAAGTGTAAATCATGTATGCAGTATCGTCAGGTGATATTTCAACATCAGGATTTTCGATATTGTCCTCTTCAATCAATTCTTTAATATCCAATGAATTGTCCTGAGTTTCATTAGCTATGATATAATCAGCCTGACTGTTTTCATAGATGTATTCAATACGTTCTTTAGGATATTCCATATCAATCGGGATAAATCCGCATCCTGCCTTTAAAACACCAATTATTGATGCAATTAAATCTTTGGTCCTTGGCAGCATGATTAAAATATTATGTCTCGGTTTGACTCCACGTTTGATTAATCCATTTGCGATTCTGTTACTTAATTCATTCAATTCCCTGTAGCTGTATTCCACATCATTTGAAACCAGCGCAATTTCGTCCGGCTTGCTTTCCACCTGTGCTTCGAAACGCTTGTGGACAAATGGATTTTCAAGAGGGATGAATGTAGGCAATTCCTTAGTGGTTTCAAGTTCAATGTCACAGATTCTCAAGGTTCTGATATCACCGTTTACGAATTGATTAATAACCGTTTCAATTGAATCAAGGAAGGTTTTAACATAATTTTCAGAATATAACTGGTCATTATATGCCAATTCAATCTCAATTACATTATCATCTTTTGATACACCAATATCGATTTTATATTCAGTATCTGCAGCCGCATCAGCCAATTCATAGCTTCCATAATCATTATCACCAATATCCACATTTTCAGCAGCACCTGCTTCATTATATGAATAGAATAATTCAGGTTTTAACTGATATTTGTCAGCAATCTTGGTATATGGATAGATACTGTTGTTTATTGAATCAATCCATGTTTTGTCTACAGATTTAATGAATTCTTCAACAGTCTGTTGTCTGTTTTCATTTTCCATGATTAATGGAAGGGTTTTTACAAGGAATCCCTGAGTATTGAAATAATTAGGATTGGTTCTTCCATTAAATATTGTAGTTATCAGTGTATCGTCACTGTATGTGAATTTGTTCAGGTTCAATATGAGTGCAGATATTACTAATGAATTGTGACCTATTGAATTTTCCAGACAGAACTCATTGATTTCATCTGAATCAATAGCTATTGAAACATATTTGGTGGTTCCATCTTCAGGATTACCGTTAAGATCAGGTGTAAGAACTGTTGAATCGATTTCCTGAGACATCTTGTCGTTAAAGAATTTTTCAGCTTCCTCATACCTTTCGCTGTTTTGCAGGTCGTTTTCAATAAGGCTGAAGACATAACCGTCAACGATTTCCTTTTCAATCTCTTTATTTTGATATGCATTGGCAATATCTTCAAATAAGATGGCCTGTGATTCACCGTCAGTAATAATATGGTGGAAATCAGAGAACAGTACGATTTCATCATCCGCATCATATATCTTGAATCTGAAGAGCTGTTCATCATTTATTGGGAATGTTTTTACATCGTTTTTGATTATTTCCTCGTCAGTGATTGAATCAACTTTAACTATTTCTATTTCGTCAATTTCAGCATCATTGTTTTTATATTGCTTTATAGTTCCGTCATCGGCAAGCACCATTCTGGCCTTAAGGTATGGATGAGCTTCAATGACTTTAATGACTGCTTCTTTTAATTTTTCAGCATCAATTTCTTTGCCGAATCTTGCAACAGCCGGCATTGTGTATTTGATTTCATCCGGACTTTGTGCACATTCATAGTAAATACCTAACTGATTTTCAGTCAGTGGGAAGTACTCCATGTTATCTGCCATTTCAATAAACTCGTCCAATTTGGATGACTGTACATCACTGCCTAAAATTTCGCTTACAAGCTTTTTAATCGTTGGACTATTAAATAAAATTGAAATATCAAGGTTTACATCCATTTCCTTGTAAATCAATGTGTTCAATTTCATTAATGTAAGGGAAGTGTATCCTATTGCATATAAGTCATCAGTAGTACCGAATTCATCAGTTTCAATCAGCTCTGAAATGATATCGAAAAGCTTTTGTTCTGTTTCATTTTCAGGTTTAACGTTTTCAAGTTCAAGTTTAGGTTCAGGCAATTCCCTGATATCTGTTTTACCATTCGGCAATTGAGGAATTTCATCCAATTGCATGAATACAGTTGGAACCATATAGTATGTTAACCTTTCCTTCAGGAATTCTTTAAGAGAAGCCTTATCAATTTCTTTTTCAGCCGTGAAGTAAGCACAAAGGTGGTCGTTGTTGTTTATTTCCTTGATTACAACAACAGCATTCTTAATATTTTCAAATTTGTTAATGCTTGATTCAATCTCACCGATTTCAATCCTCAATCCTCTGAGCTTGATTTGGTTATCAATTCTTCCCTTAATGTCAATGTCTCCGTCAGGAAGTTCAATCGCATAGTCCCCACTTCTGTAGTATGGAATATCATTTATAGTTAAATATACTTCTTCAGTCTTGTCAGGCATGTTGTAGTATCCTTTACCTACACCGACACCACCGATGTAGAGCTCTCCCATAACTCCCTTAGGCAGGAGCTTGCCGTCAATATCCCTTACTTCTGTTACATAGTTTTTAAGTGCCTTACCGATTGTAATGTTTTCAGGGTCAGTTATTTCCTTATAGTTTGAAGCGATTGTAGCTTCAGTAGGTCCGTAACTGTTATAGACTGCAGCGTCACAGTATTTTTTAACACCGTTGAATGCTTTGGCTGAGAATTGCTCTCCACCCATTACAATACATTTAGCACAAGCGATAGCATCACAGAACTCATCAACTTCCAGATAGGATATCAATCTTGAAGGAGTGAACTCCATTACTTCAGGTTCATATTCCTTGATTAATCTTATTAAATCAACGATGTTTTTGATTTCTGAATCGTTTGCAAAGATTATCTTAATGCCGTTAGTAATACCTGTAAGGATCTCTTCAAGAGGGGTATCGAATGCAATTGTTGCAATACTTAACAGGTTGTCATATTCGCATTTAGGGTTTGATTCAGCCTGGTTACATGCATTCTTGTGTCCAATCATTACTCCCTTAGGATTTCCAGTTGAACCGGATGTGTAAATCATATAAGCCAAGTCATCAGGAGTAATGTCAACATCAGGATTTTCCGTATTTTTCTCTTCAAGCAATTCATGGATATCCAATGCATTGTCGATTTCTCCATCTGCAGTTATGATATAGTCTGCCTGACTGTTTTCATAAATGTATTCAATACGTTCCTTAGGATATTCCAAATCAATAGGAACGAATGTGCAGCCTGCCTTCAAGATACCGATTATAGTAGCTATCAGGTTGCTGTCCCTTGGAAGCATTGCCAAGACATTACTTTTTGCTTTAACACCTTTTCCAATAAGAGCATTAGCTATACGATTTGCTTTAATATTGAGCTCCTCATTGGTTAATGTAGCATCTGTTGCAACAAGAGCAATGTCTTCTGGATTTTCTTCAGCCTGTTTTTCGAAACGTTTGTGGATAAATGGAGTTTCCACAGGAGTGAATTCAGGCAACTCTTTTTGGCTTTCCAGTTCAATGTCACAGATTCTGAATGTCTTGATATCATTGCTTATGAATTGGTTTAAAACAGCTTCAATTGAATCAAGGAAAGTCTGGACATAATCTTCAGAGTACAACTGATCATTATATGATATTTCAATATCAACTGTAGTATCCTGTTTTAATACTGCAACATCTATTTTATATTCAGTATCTGCAGTTGCATATGCCAATTCATAGTTTTCATAATCCTTGCCGTCAATGACAAGACTTTCAGCACCCTCACCTTCATTATATGAATAGAATAATTCAGGTTTTAACTGATATTTTCCGGCAATCTCAGTATATGGATAAATACTGTTGTTTATTGAATCAATCCATGTTTTGTCTACGGATTTGATGAATTCTTCAATAGTCTGCTGTCTGTTTTCATTTTTCATAATTAACGGAAGGGTTTTTACAAGGAATCCCTGAGTATTGAAATAGTTAGGATTGGTTCTTCCATTAAATATCGTAGTTATCAGCGTATCATCGCTGTATGTGAACTTGTTAAGGTTCAGTATGAGTGCGGATATTACTAATGAATTGTGACCTATTGAATTTTCAAGACAGAAATCATTGATTTTAGCTGAATCAATGGTGGCTGAAACATATTTGATGACTCCCACATCAGGATTTCCATTGAGATTTGGAGTCAATACAGTTGATTCAATTTCCTGGGAGAGCTTGTCATCAAAGTATTTTTTAGCTTCTTCATACCTTTCGCTGTTTCTCAAATCGTTTTCAATAAGGCTGAAGACATAACCGTCAACGATTTCCTTTTCAATCTCTTTATTTTGATATGCGTTAGCTATATCTTCAAATAAGAGACCCTGTGATTCACCGTCAGTGATAATATGGTGGAAATCAGAGAACAGTACGGTTTCATCAGCGGCATCATATATCTTGAATCTGAATAGCTGCTCATCATCAAGTGAAAATGCTTTAATGTCGTTTTTGATGATATCCTCATCAGTGATTGAATCTACTTTGACTATTTCGATTTCATCAATTTCAGCATCATTGTCTTTAAACTGCTTTATAGTTCCGTCATCGGCAAGCACCATTCTGGCCTTGAGGTACGGATGAGCTTCAATGACTTTAATGACTGCTTCTTTTAATTTTTCAGCATCGATTTCTTTGCCGAATCTTGCAACAGCCGGCATTGTGTATTTGATTTCACCTGGACTTTGTACACATTCGTAGTAAATACCCAATTGATTTTCCGTCAATGGGAAGTATTCCATGTTATCTGCCATTTCAATAAGTTCGTCCAATTTGGATGACTGCTCATCACTACCTAGAATTTCATCGGCAAGCTTTTTAATTGTTGGGCTGTTAAATAAGATTGAAATGTCAAGGTTTACATCCATTTCCTTGTAAATCAGTGTATTCAATTTCATCAAGGTCAGGGAAGTGTATCCTATAGCATACAGGTCATCGGTAGTACCGAATTCATCGGTTTCAATCAGCTCTGAAATGATATCGAATAGCTTTTGTTCAGTCTCATTTTCAGGTTTGACATTTTCAAGTTCAAGTTTAGGTTCAGGCAATTCCTTGATATCTGTCTTACCGTTCGGCAATTGAGGAATTTCATCCAATTGCATGAATACCGTTGGAACCATATAGTATGTTAACCTTTCCTTCAGGAACTCTTTTAATGAATCCTTATCGATTTCTTTTTCAGCTGTGAAGTAAGCACAAAGGTGATCGTTGTTGTTTATTTCCTTGATTACAACAACTGCATTCTTAATATCATTGAATTTGTTAATGCTTGATTCAATCTCACCGATTTCAATCCTCAATCCTCTTAACTTGATCTGGTTATCGATTCTTCCCTTAATGTCAATGTCGCCGTCAGGAAGCTCTATTGCATAGTCCCCACTTCTGTAGTATGGGATGTTGTTGATTGTAAGGTAGACCTCTTCGGTCTTGTCAGGCATGTTGTAGTATCCTTTACCTACACCGACACCACCGATGTAGAGCTCTCCCATAACTCCCTTAGGCAGCAGTTTACCGTCAATATCCCTTACTTCTGTTACATAGTTTTTAAGTGCCTTACCGATTGTAATGTTTTCAGGGTCAGTTATTTCCTTATAGTTTGAAGCGATAGTGGCTTCGGTAGGTCCGTAACTGTTGTAGACTGCAGCGTCACAGTATTTTTTAACTCCGTTGAACGCCTTGGCTGAGAACTGCTCACCACCCATTACAATACATTTTGCACATTCAATGGCATCACAGAACTCTTCGACTTCGAGATATGATATCAATCTTGAAGGAGTGAACTCCATTACTTCAGGTTCATGTTCCTTAATAAGGGCGATTAAATCAACGATGTTTTTAATCTCAGAATCATTCGCAAAGATTATCTTAATTCCGTTGGTAATACCTGTCAGGATATCTTCCAGGGATGTATCGAATGCAATGGTAGCAATACTCAATAAATTACTGTATTCGCATTTAGGGTTTGATTCTGCCTGGTTACATGCATTCTTGTGTCCAATCATTACTCCCTTAGGATTTCCTGTTGAACCTGATGTATAAATCATGTAGGCCAAGTCATCCGGAGTAATGTCAACATCAGGATTTAGCGTATTTTTCTCTTCAAGCAGTTCATAGATGTCCAATGCATTGTCTGCTTTTCCGTCTGCAGTTATGATGAAGTCTGCCTGACTGTTTTCATAGATGTATTCAATACGCTCCTTAGGATATTCCAAATCAATAGGAATGAAAGTACATCCTGCCTTCATGATACCGATTATAGTAGCTATCAGGTTGCTGTCCCTTGGAAGCATTGCCAATACATTGCTTTTTGGTTTTACACCTTTTCCAATAAGACCATTAGCTATACGATTTGCCTTGGCATTTAACTCCTCATTGGTTAATGTGGCATCTGTTGCAACAAGTGCAATACTTTCTGGGTTTTCTTCAGCCTGTTTTTCGAAACGCTTGTGGATAAATGGAGTTTCAACAGGGCTGAAAGTAGGTATTTCTTTTGTAGTTTCAAGTTCCACATCACAAATCATCAATTCATTAACGTCATTTTCCATGAATTGATTTAAGACAAGGTTAATTGAATCAATGAACGTTTCAATGTAATCCTGAGTGTATAATTCATCATTGTACTGGATTACAAAGTCTATTGTATCCTCTGAAACATCAATATCAAAGTTAATCTTATATTCAGTCGCATTCAAGTCATCTGCAACCAATTCATTTTCCTCATAAACAGTTCCATTTATTACGCGAGGTTCTGAATCCATGAATTCCTGATATGTGAAGAAGAATTCAGGTTTTAATTGATATTCCTGCGCAATGCTTGTGTATGGATAAATGCTGTGACCCATCGTATCTTTCCATACATCATCAATCTCATTGATAAATTCCTTAATTGTTATCTGCCTGTTTTCATTGGTGAATATCAATGGAAGTGTTTTTACTAAAAATCCTTGTGTATCGTAGTATATTGGATTGGACCTTCCATTAAAGATAGTCGTAATCAATGTTTTGTCACTGAAGGTGTACTTGTTCAATGTTAATGCAAGACCTGATAAGAACAGTGAATTTAGGCTAAATGAGTGACGATTACAGAATTCTTTAATTGTTTGTGAATCAATTGTTTTAATTGCTGTTTTCAATTTACCTTCATCAGGATTCCCATTGAGATTAGGTGTCAATACGGTTGATTCGATTTCCTGTGAGAGTTTTTCATCAAAGAATTCCTTGGCTTGTGCATAAGCGTCACTATTTTTAAGATTGTCTTCAAGAAGACTGTAAACATAACCGTCAACGATTTCTTCGTTGATTTCTTTTCTTTCATAGATATTTGCAATGTCATCAAAGAAATTGATTTGAGATACACCGTCTGTAATTAAGTGGTGGAAATCTGTGAACAGGACTGTTTCATCAGGAGTTTTATATATTTTAACTCTGAATAGCTGTTCGCCGTCAAAGGAAAATGCTTTGACATCATTTTCAAGCATATCTTCATCAGTGATTGAACCCACTTCAACAATTTCAATTTCATCCAATGCTACATCATCACATCTTTTCTGTTTAAGCTCTCCTTCATCATCCATGACAAATCTCGTTTTGAGATACGGATGAGCTTCCACCGTTTTAATTACGGCTTCCCTTAATTTTTCTGCATCTACATCACTGCCAAGCCTCATTGTAGTCGGCATTGTATATTTGATTTCACCAGGACTTTGTATACACTCATAGTATACACCAATTTGGTTGTCAGTTAACGGCAGGTATTCCATGCTGTTTGCCAACTTGACAATTTCTGCCAAATCAGAGTCTTTATCGCTGGATTCAATTTCTGATGCAAGCTTTCTGATTGTAGGATCATTGAATAATATTGAAATATCAAGGTTTACACCCATTTCTGCATATATTAATGAGTTGAACTTCATTAATATCAAAGATGTAAATCCTATTGCATATAAATCGTCAGTAACACCAAATTGATCTGTATTGATGAGTTCTGCAGCGATTTCAAAGAGTTTTTCTTCCGTTTCGTTTTCTGCTTTTATGTTTTCCAGATTCAATTTTGGTTCAGGCAAAGCTTTTAAGTCTGTTTTACCGTTTGGTGTATGAGGCATTTCATCAAGCTGCATATATGCAGTAGGAACCATATATTTTGTTAACTTATCTTTCAGGAACTCTTTTAAATCACCTACATCAATTTCCTCTTCTGCAGTATAATATGCACACAGGTGGTCGTTGTTGTTGATTTCCTTGATTACCACAACAGTCTGTTTTACTGCAGGATATTTATTAATGCTTGATTCAATCTCACCAATCTCTATCCTCAATCCTCTTAACTTGATTTGGTTATCAATTCTTCCCTGTATGTCAATTTCACCATTCGGTTTTTCTATTGCATAATCCCCACTTCTGTAATAAGGAATATCATTAATGCTTAGGAATACCTCTTCAGTCTTGTCAGGCATGTTGTAGTATCCTTTACCTACACCTGTACCTCCGATGTAGAGTTCACCCATTACACCTTGCGGCAGTAATTTTCCATCAATATCACGCACATCAGTCACATAGTTATGCAATGGAAGACCTACGGTTATGTCGTCACTGCTGGTCACTTCCTTGTTGTTTGATGTGATTGTGGTTTCAGTTGGTCCGTAAGTGTTGTATGCGATTGCATCAGAGTATTTTCTGAAGTTTTCATATACTTTGGTTGAGAACTGTTCACCACCAAGGAAGACACATTTCAGGCATTCGATTACATCACAGAATTCAGGCACTTCAAGGTATGATGCCAATCTTGAAGGGGTGATTTCTGACACTTCAGGCTTTTCTCTGCCAATTAACTCTATTAATTCAGGGATGTTTTTGATTTGTGTATCACTAGCCAATATCAGTTTCAATCCGTTTGAAAGAGATGTCAATATGTCATCAACAGATACGTCAAAGGAAATTGTTGCAAGACACAACAAGCTTTCATATCCTGATTTAGGGTTTTGCACTTGGTTACAAATGTTTTCGTGTGAAATCATTACTCCTTTAGGATTTCCTGTTGAACCTGAGGTGTAAATCATGTATGCCAAATCATCAGAAGTGATTTCAACATCTGGATTTGATTCATTAGCTTCTTCAAGCAACTCTTTAACGTTCAATGAATTGTAGTCATCTTCCTCTGAAATGATATAGTCCGCCTGACTGTTTTCATAAATGTAATCGATTCTGTCCTGCGGATATTCAAGATCTATTGGGATGTATGCGCATCCTGCTTTTAAAATTCCTAAAATGGATGCTATAAGGTCACTGTTTCTGTGAAGCATTATCAATACATTGTTTTTCGGTTTTACTCCTTTTTTGATTAAGGCATTAGCAATCCTGTTGGCTTTTCTGTTAAGCTCATCAGCAGTCAATGTCGCATCTTCCGCAACAAGTGCGATGTTTTCAGGATTAGCTTCAGCCTGCATTTCAAAGCGTTTGTGAATAATTGGAGTTTCCACAGGAGTAAATACTGGCAATTCTTTTTGACTTTCCAATTCAATATCACAAATTCTTTGTTTTTCGATATTTGATGAAGCGAATTGTTTTAAAACTAATTTAATTGAATTTATGAATGTTTTAATGTAATCTTCACTGTATAACTGATCATTATAATCAAGTTTGAATTCAAGTTTATCCCCAAATGCATATAAATCTAAATTGACTTTGTATGCTGTTGCCAATAAGTCATCACCTGCAAGCTCATATTCCTCATAGGATTTGCCATTGATTATAATACCTTCAGAATCAAGGAATTCCTGATAACTGAAGAAAAATTCCGGTTTTAACTGATAATTTTCAGCAATATTTGTATATGGATATTCAGTATTACTTATTGTATCTTTCCATACGTTGTCAATACCGTTGATAAATTCCTTAACTGTTTCCTGCCTGTTTTCATTGTTGAATATTAATGGAAGTGTTTTTACTAAAAATCCTTGGGTATCATAGTAATATGGATTGGATCTTCCATTGAATATTGTTGTAATTAATGTCTTGTCTGAGAATGTGTACTTGTTCAATACTAATGTAAGGGCAGACAGAATCAGTGCATTTTGACTTAATGAATACTGATTGCACAATTCCTTGATTTCATCTGAATCAATCACATCAGATACGGATTTTATTTTTCCTTCATCAGGATTTCCGTTGAGATTAGGTGTGAGGATTGTTGATTCGATTTCATCGGAGAGTTTTTCATCGAAGAATTCTTTGGATTTTTCGTATTTTTCACTGTTTTTGGCATCTTCTTCAATGAGGCTGTAGACATAACCGTCTACGACTTCCTGTGACAGTTCCCTGTTTTCATATGCATTTGCTATGTCAGTAAATAAGTTGATTTGTGATACACCATCAGTAATGATGTGGTGGGAATCAGTAAACAGTACTGTTTCGTCAGATGTTTCATATATCTTGAATCTGATTAACTGTTCATCACCGAAACCAAATGCTTTAACATCGTTTTTGAGGATTTCTTCATCACTTATTGAATCAACTTTAACTATTTCGATTTCATCCATTTCTGCATTGTCGTTTTTGTATTGTTTTAGTGAACCGTCATCGGTGACAATGATTCGGGTTTTGAGATATGGATGTGCATCTACTGTCTTGATTACAGATTCTTTCAATTTATTTGCATCAACATCACTGCCGAATCTTATGACTGTTGGCATTGTGTATTTTATTTCACCAGGACTTTGCATGCACTCATAGTATACACCTAACTGGTTATCAGTTAATGGGAAGTACTCAAGTTCATCTGCAAGTTTAATAAATTCTTCTAAATCAGATTTATCGCCACTACCTTCTATTTCAGATGCAAGCTTTCTGATTGTAGGATCATTGAATAAAACTGAGATATCAAGGTTTACACCCATTTCCGCATATATCAATGAGTTGAGTTTCATCAGTATCAAGGATGTAAATCCGATTGCGTATAAATCATCGGTTACACCGAACTGATCAGTATTTACAAGCTCTGCAGCAATTTCAAAGAGTTTTTCTTCCGTTTCATTTTCTGCTGCCACATATTCCAGGTCAAGTTTTGGTTCAGGCAAAGCCTTTATGTCAGTTTTACCGTTCGGTGTTTGCGGCATCTCATCAAGCTGCATGTATGCAGTAGGAATCATATATTTTGTCAGCTTATCTTTCAGGAACTCTTTTAAGTTTCTTGGTTCAATCTCTTCATCTGCAGTATAATATGCACATAAATGGTCGTTGTTGTTTATTTCCTTAATTACAACAACAGCCTGTTTTACTGATGGGAATCTGTTAATGTTTGATTCGATTTCACCAATTTCTATTCTTAATCCTCTAAGCTTGATTTGATTGTCTATCCTTCCTAAAATTTCTATTTCACCGTCAGGTCTTGAAATAGCATAATCTCCACTTCTGTAGTATGGGATGTCATGGATTTCAAGGAATACCTCTTCGGTCTTGTCAGGCATGTTGTAGTATCCTTTACCTACACCGACACCACCAATGTACAATTCTCCCATTACTCCATAAGGCAATAGTTTTCCATCAATATCACGTACATCAGTAACATAATTGTATAATGGATAACCGACAGTTATATCATTGACATCAGTAACTTCCTTGTTGTTTGAAGTAATTGTGGTTTCAGTTGGTCCGTAACTGTTGTATACGATTGCATCAGAGTATTTTCTGAAGTTTTCATATACTTTGGTTGAGAACTGCTCACCACCAAGGTATAAACATTTCAGACATTTTATTGCTTCACAAAACTCTTTAACTTCGAGGTGTGAAGCTAATCTGGATGGAGTGAAGTCTGCAACTTCAGGTTTGTTTTCCTCAATTAAATCAACAAGTTCAGAAATGTTTTTGATTTGACTGTCATTAGCAAATATTAATTTTATTCCATTTGCAAGTGCAGTAAATATATCATCCATAGCTACGTCAAAAGAAATTGTAGTAATACATAACAAGCTTTCATATTCTGATTTAGGACCACATACCTCATTACAAATGTTTTCATGAGAAATCATTACTCCTTTAGGATTTCCTGTAGAACCTGAGGTATAAATCATATAGGCCAAATTATCAGGAGTGATTTCAACATCAGGAGTTGAAGCATCTGTTTCTTTTAACAGTTCCTTAACGTTGAGTGAATTGTCATTATCCTCATCAGAAATGATATAATCAGCCTGACTGTTTTCATAAATGTAGTTGATTCTTTCCTG
>NZ_JAZRJY010000006.1:0-7840 GCF_045646045.1 Methanobrevibacter sp.
ATCTGTCGTATTGTCATATGCATAATCTTGGGTTAATGTAATACTATCTTCGCTATCCTCAATGTCCTCTTGAAGTGATGAAAAGTTTCCAGAAGCGGAAACTGCACTGATAGATATGAATAGTATCAACATTATTAAAACAATTTTTAATTTTTTCAATAAATTCATCCCCCATATTTAATTATTATATACTTTAGTTTGATTAATTATATATTTATTCAAAAAATAAATTAGGATATGGTTAATCCTCTTTTGCAGAGATGTTAATTTTATTTGAGATTACTGCTTCACCATATTGGGAAGTGATAATTAATAGAACTAAAGTATCAATATTAATTTTTTCAACAAAACATCCCACACTTTGTTATTTTAGGATTTAAGATTAATTTGTTAAATTATTATTTAAAAAAAAGAAGAAATGAAAAGGTAATTAATCAATTCTTACCCATTCATTGTTACCCATATGTTTGTAATGGTGTCCATCAGGAGCTAAATCAACTTCACCAGGATAATAGGTTTTTTCAGTTTGTGCACTGTAGAATGCACCATTATTTGAGTTTCCACCAGTATTAGTGCCGGTTGTATTGGAAGTAGCATTGGAAGTTCTGTTGCTTGAAGTATCAATAGATATCGGTTCAGTAGATCCTGCTTCCACTTTTAATGTATGGGTAACTGAACAATTTTTAAATTTATCATTACCCTTAAAGATAACATTAACTGTATATTGACCTTCTGAAACATTATCAAGCTCCAAATCAGCTACACCAAAATTATTTGTCGTCACTGATTTGTTAACAACAACATTTGAATTACTGTCACGAACTACAAATGAAACACTCTGATTAGCTATAGGATTATGGTTTGAATTCGCTAAAAAGACCTGGAATGTACTACCTACGTGAAGTGTTCCATTGGTTACAACTTCTATTTTAGATTCTTGTTTTGAAGGATTCAAAAATACTGCACCTACAACAAGAATTGCTAAAACGGCAATCAATATTATCAATATTCTCTTATCCATAATATCACCTAACAATATTATTACTAAATAATTATTAAATAGTTATCCACAATATTGATATGAATTTGATAAAAGATAATGATTTGAACCTATTGTAGGACAAAACCTCCGTTAGGTGAAATTACTTGTCCGGTTAAATATCCAGCACCTAAAATATATTCGAGTGCACCGGCAATTTCTTCCACATCACCAATCTTACCAAGAGGGATTGTAGCTGCAAGAGCATTTAACTCATCCTGATTTACTCCTCTGAGCATGTCAGTCATAATCATACCGGGAGCGATTGCATTAACACGTACTTGTCTTGGTGCAAATTCCAAAGCAAGAGCACGGCATAAACCGATTACACCAGTTTTTGCAGCACAGTAATCAGCCTGGTTAATAACACCTGTCAAACCTCCGACAGAAGCAGTACATACAATGGAAGTGTCACGGTCAACCATGTATGGCAAGCACAAGTGGCACATGTGCATCATACTTACAAGGTTTGTGTTGATAACTCTTTCATAATCTTCAGGCTGTAAGTCTATGAAGTTACAGTTGTTTGTAATACCTGCATTATTTACTAAAGCATCAATTTCTTCACCAAATGATTCAACTGTTGCATTGACTAATTTTTCACAGTCTTCAAATATACTTACGTCTGCTTGTACAGCAATAGCTTCTACACCATATTCAGATTTGATTTCTTCAACTAAATCTTCAGTTAATTTTTTGGATGAATCACTTCTGTAGTTAATAGCTACATTGTATCCGAGTTCACCTAATTTTAAAGCCATTGCTTTACCGATTCCTCTGGAACCACCAGTAATTATTGCATTTTTTGCCATATTTATCACCTTCTATGGTAATGAATATGTTACAATATAGCATATAAATTTTTTGTTAAACCTAAAAAAAGTATGAATTTTTTTAATGAAAACAATGATATACAAGAAAAAAAACTAATTACTTAATAAGAGGTGAAAACTATGATAACCTGTTCTGTTTGTGGAGGATTAAATGATCCAAATAATGCAGTTTGTGAACACTGCGGTTCCGATTTAATCGATGAAAGTGAAGCAATGAACCTATATTACGATGATGATAACAACAATAATTCAATATTTGATGATTCATACGATGACAATTCTGATGACTCATACATCGACGATGACGATGATTACGAAGATTATTAATATATAATTTCAAGAAATTGAATTTAAATAGAACATCACATCACCATTTCATGTCCTAAACAGTTAAAATATAGAATTACATTCATTTTTTAATATTATTTTCAAAAATATTTATATACTAAAAAATATATAACAATTGTTATCAAAAATATGGGAAGATAATATATGTGCGAAATATTCTGTTTTAATTCAAATAATCCAAAAGAAGTAAATGAATGTTTGGAATGTTTTTATAGGCATTCAGATGAACACCCTCACGGATGGGGTCTAGCCAATATGCAAAAAGATGAATCAATGATTGATAAAGAACCTGTAAAAGCATCATGTAGCCAACATTTAAAAAATATATTATCTAATCCAGTTGTTGGAAAAAACGTATTCGCCCATATAAGACTAGCTACTGTAGGCGAGATTATATCTCCAAATTGCCATCCATTTATCGAAGCAGATGACAATAACCGATCCTGGATGCTGATTCACAATGGAACAGTATTTGACTATCCCGAACTTGACAAATACAAAGATAGGGAAAATGGAGATACGGACTCTGAAAGAATACTTTTATACATAATTGATAAGATTAATGAATTTGAAGCAAAAAAAGGGTCAGTTTCAACAATTAAAGAGCGCTTTTACATACTTGAAGAAATAATCAGAGATTTATCTAAAGATAACAAGCTTAATTTAATGATTTATGACGGGGATTTAACCTATATCCACTCCAATATGAAGGATTCCCTGTACTATCTTAAAAACGAAGAAGGATTTTTAGTTGCATCCACACCGTTAACTAACGATGAAGGATGGAAACCGGTAGAGTTAAACAAGCTATTCGGATTGATAGATGGAAATATCATCTTTGAAAGCGAAGAGCATGAAAACGAATTTTTCCTAACAGAAGAACATGAAAAAACAATGGAAGACTTTTTAAAAAGCATAACCGGTGAATTCCATGATTAATGAAAAGCAAATTAAGGATAAATTATACGAGGAGTTTATCCGTCCAACAGATAAAGAAAAAAATTTTATCGGTGTTGAAATCGAAATTCCTATCGTTAATCTTGACAAAAAGGCAGTCGACTTTAATGTAGTTCATGAAGTCACATACAAATTCAAAAAGGAATTCGGAGATTTTAAAAATGACGGAATAGACTATGACGGAAATGTGTATTCCATTAAAAATGATAAAAACGATGATATAGTCTGTTACGACTGCTCCTATAATAACATTGAATTTGCAATGGGTCGTGAAAAGGATTTGTTTTCAATCAATGACCGCTTTAACGAGTATTATACATTCACAAAAGAATGTTTTGAAGAGCATAACCATACATTAACCGGAATGGGAATTAATCCATACAGAAAATACAACAATCACATTCCGATTGCGTCAGAGAGATATCTAATGCTTTATCATCATTTGCAGTCAACAGAGGCATATGAAAATATCCAGTTTCATGACTATCCTGAATACGGAATGTTTTCATCAGCATCACAGGTTCAGCTGGATGTTTCAAAAGAAAAGCTGGTACAGACAATCAATGTGTTTTCAAAAATCGAACCTGTTAAAGCATTGCTGTTTTCAAATTCCGTTCTGATTGATGATAATGATAAATTCATCTGCTTCAGGGATGTTTTATGGGAGTATTCAACTCATGGTGTTAATCCCCACAATATCGGAATGTATGATGTGGAGCTAAAAGACATTAATGACCTTCAGGCATATTTGGAATCCTTAAATATGTACTGTGTTATGCGTGACGGATCATATATTAATTTTCCGTCAATGAATTTGCTGGACTACTTCAGACAAGAAACGATAATCGGAGAAAAATACTGCAATGGAAAATACAAAAAGGTCACTATAAAACCTGAACTTGATGATATCAATTATTTAAGACCGTTTAAATTTATTAATCTGACATTTAGGGGAACTGTTGAGTTTAGAAGCGTATGCACACAACCAATTAACGAATCAATGTCAGTTGCAGCATTTCATCTCGGGCTTAAAGATAAACTTGACGAACTAGATGAAATAATCACCAACGATACTTCACTTTATCATAAGGGTTATACTGCCGGAGAGTTGAGAAAGCTCTTAATCCAATCCGAAATCCCTCCAGTAATCGATAAAAATGAAGTATGCAGGTTATCCAAAAGTATTGTTGATTTGGCATCAGAAGGACTTAAGGAAAGAGGATTAGGAGAAGAAATATTTTTAAATCCTTTATATGAACGCATTAAAAAACAGACTAACCCTGCAAGAGAAATGATTAAATTATTGAATAATAAAAATAATATTGAAGAAATAATTGAAAACTATGGTAATATTTAAGGGGAAAATTATGAAATTGTCAACCATATCTAAATTATCACCTAGCGAAATACTTGAAGGGTCATTCGGAATCGAATGGGAAAGTCTCAGAGCCAAAGGCGATGGTGAGCTGTCACTAACACCTCATCCAGAAATTTTTGGAGATAAATTTACAAATCCTTTAATTACAACAGACTTTTCAGAAAGTCAAATTGAAATAATAACCCCTACATTCAACACCATTGACGAAGCCTTTGACACATTCTCAATATTAGCCGATTTAGTCAATTCTTCACTTCCTGAAGACGAATACCTGTGGTTTCAGTCAATACCATGTATTTTACCATACTGGGATCAGATTCCAATAGCCCAATATCCTGAAGAGGGAAAATCCTCCCAGAAATACCGTGAAGATTTAGCCAAAAAATACGGTGTTAAAAAGCAGATGATTTCAGGAGTTCATTTTAACTTTTCATTTTCAGAAAACTTCCTGAAAAAAATATATGAATTTATAGATACGGATGTAAGTTTTAAAGAGTTTAGAAATCAGGTTTATTTAAGAATAGCTCGAAATTATTTAAGACACTGCTGGCTAATAATCTATTTAACTGGCTGTTCAATAGGTTCTCATAAGACATTTTCCAACGACTGCATTCACCTGATGGATGCAAAGGACGATTACGGCAGCTATTATTCAACAAAAGGTCCCTCTTTTAGAAATGCGTCATGCGGATATAAAAATTTAAAAGATTTATACCCTTCTTATAATAGTGTTGAAGAATTTACAAGAGATGTCCGTACTTTTATAGATAATGGGGATTTATCCGAAGCAAAAGAGCTATACACCCAGATTAGACTAAAACCAAAAGATCCTCAAGACCTTCTGAATTCACTTGAAAAAGATGGAATTGAATATATTGAAATTAGAACACTTGATATTAATCCATTCTATCAGTGCGGACTTGTACGACATGACATGACATTCCTGCATCTGTTTTTAATATATTCATTAATTAAAGATGAAACTGATTATGCTGACTGGCAAAAAGAAGCTAAAATCAATGAAGAAAACACAGCAGAATTAGCATATACAGAGTCAATGAGACTGATTAGAGACGGCCAAGAGGTTACCCTTAAGGAATGGGCATCAGAAATAATTAATGAAATGTATGGAATGTGTGAAGTATTGGGATTTGATGAATTTAATACATTGAAATTAATGCATGACAGAGTATCAAATCCTGATTTAACATACGGAAAAAGATTATTGAAACTGATTAAAGAAAACGGATATATTAACACGCATATTGCCTTATCCAAAAACAACAAACAAACCAGCATCAATACCCTGAAAAATGTTGATTTCAACAAATGTGAGAAATACCAGAAATATGTTAACATTGCTTTAGCCAAAAAATAAAATGTGATAGTATGGAACTTTTAAGAGAATGTGATGTAATTCAATGGAAAGATGGAGAACATGAAATAATCAAAGAAAAAACAGTAACCGATGAATACACTTATCTTTTTATCGATTATCTGCCCCCACGTAAATTCACAACATATCCAACAGATTTAAAAGATTTTGCAATTGGATACTGTCTTGGAGAAGGATTGATTAAAGATTATTCAGACATTAGTTCAATTGAACTGGACGGAACCAATATTTTAATTACAACAAAGTTAAATCATGACCCGGAAGAAGACCTGGAACAGGAGGGCATTGTTCAGGAAAGAAAGGGCAACTGCGAACATGCATGCGTTTGCAGACTGCTTGAATATCAGGGAGTTAACTCAGACAATGCCGGCGGAATAAGATCCGAGTTAAAAACTATTGAGCCTAATACATCCGATTTAAAAATCGATGCTACCCAAATAATTAAAGATATAAAGCATTTAACTGATGAAGCTAAAATCTGGCAAAAAACCGCCGGAGTTCATGTGGCCCAACTCAAATACAAGGACAAAATCATCATAAGGGAAGATGTAAGCAGACATGTTGCAGTTGACAAGATTATAGGAGCCGCTGCAAAAGAAGGATATGATTTCAGCCAATGCTATATTTCATATAGTGGAAGAATGCCTGCTGATATGCTGATTAAGGTAATCCGTGTTGGAATACCAATAATTATTTCAAATGCCGCACCTGCATCATCCGGAATAGACGTTGCAGAAGCAGGAAACATTACGGTAATCGGTTTTGTAAGAGACAATAGATTTACCATCTATACATCTCCAGAAAGAGTCAATTTAAAAAAATAAGAAAATTAAAGTTCATCCAGTGAAAATGAACTTAAATCTAATAAATTAAATGTTAATATTTCAGGAGCCACAGTAACCTTTCCAACTCCAGTTATTATTTTATAAGCTTCAAAAGCTTCAAGACAACCAATCAAATTCGGAGTAGGTCCAATAACAGGAGGAACACCTGAAGTCACATTTTTTAAAGCTTCAATTGTTTCATCATCTAATTCTTTTCCGATTGATGGTAAATTAAACATTTCTTCATAAGTTTTATCGCTGTTCGGTAAAAATACAGAAATCTGACCCATTGTACCATGAATGGCTCCATGAATATATGGAATTCCTATTTCTTTTGCTTTTCTAGATACAATTACTCTCGTTAAAACATTATCCAGCGCATCAATTACAATATCAGAATCCCCAATAACTTTTTCAATATTTGTCTGATCTATATGTTCGTTGAATGTTGTGACTTTAACATAAGGATTAATCAGTCTTACCTTTTCGGCTGCAACATCAGTTTTTACAAGTCCTAAATCAGCGATTGTTGCTAAAGTCTGTCTGTTTAAATTTGATAAATCATAAGCATCCTTATCAACAAGAACAAGTTCGCCAATACCCATTCTTGCAAGCATTTCAATAGTTTCGCCTCCAATACCACCACAGCCAATAACTGTGATTTTAGCATCTTTAAATCTTTCTTGCTCACTTCTTGTAACTATACTCATTTGGCGGGAAGCTATTTCCCAGTATCCATCACCTATATATCTTGTCGGCATCTTTTCACCTAATATAACAATAGTTATTTTTTCTACAAGTTACTATTAGTACCCTAAAATATTTAAATTTTTTTATAAATATTACAATGGAAATCAATGACCAAAATTGTGAAAATTAATTTTAGTATTACTCACTTAAATATTAGGTAACATCATTTATAAAAGAAAAAATATGAAAATAGATTATATAACTTAAAATAGCTAAATAATAACATATAGAAACTTATATTAAAAATAAAGAACTGACAAACCCTGATTTGAGATTCATTGTTTCTTTACAAGATAATCAGTATGTAGAGGCGGC
>NZ_JAZRJY010000007.1:0-27778 GCF_045646045.1 Methanobrevibacter sp.
GAAAAACTACACAAAAATTGGCAAGTTTTTTTGAGTTGTAATTAATTATAATAACATTATTAATTTAGCCATATAAATAAATTTAGTGAGAGCATTTGAGAAGTAATCCTTTGAATTATGATTAACTATTTCCCAGTATTAAGATATAATCTATAAAATCAGTTACTTAATAATTTAATTAAGCAATTATTTAAGTCTTTATAGATAAATCGCTACAATATAACCTAGTTTTTGAAAATAACAGAGTCAGAACAATATTGACATTAGAAAATAAAAAGATAATAAAAAATCAGCTTTTAACTAATCGTTTATGGAATCTTCGATTATTTTAATTTCATCACTTGTTAAGCCATATAATTCATAAACCTTATTATTAATCTGATGGTCAAGATTATCAAGTTGAATTTTTAATAGTTTCTCTTCTTGGGGAGTTTTTACAAGATTAAGTTTTTTGTTCAAATTTATCATATTATCAACTAATTCAACCAAAGATGAATCTATTAAATCTTCAGAAGGTAATGGAAACTTCTCAAAAGAATGTTTACCAAAAGAATAATATCCACCCTTAAATGCAGAAGCAACTTTTGAAATAAAAAATGTTGTTAATTTGGAATTTAGAATACCCAACAAATACTTCAAATCATCAATATTATTTGATTGAGTTGTTATAGCATACCCTCCAGCATTACCACCACCAACATAATAAAATTCACCATCATTATCTAGTGTAAATGAACCTCGTTGGCTCAATACCTGATATATGATTTTAGGTTTATTCATTATCAATAAGTTTTTAGGATAAGGATATAACCACCAATTTTTTGAATCAACATTACTTCTTTTTAATAATTTATCTTTTGTTAAACTAAGATAATCAAAGGCTAAAGGATATTTTTTAATATCATTTCTTGAAAAAGGCACTAATTCATCATTTTCTACTGAATATGGGAATATTAATAGATTATTAACTTTAGGTTCTTCATATCTTTTAATTTCAGCACCCTTCAATAATGGTCTTAAAATGTCATTTTCTACACATAAAGTTTTATCTAAAAATTTAGATTCAACTTTTGCAGTATCGCCATTGTTTTCAATTAATGGCAAAATGTATATCTTGTCAGCACTTGTGGCTAGACCTTGTGAAATAATGGTTTTATCAACAAGTTTTAAAGGCATATTATACAATTTATAAAACAAATCACCTTCTTTTCCAGCAACAAATACCCATTCATCTGAAGAAACTAAATCTGAACTTAATAAGTTATGTTTATCTTCCAAATACTTTGTTTTAATTTTATTTAAGTTATTTATCTTTTCAAAATAAAATTTTTTATTTCCATATTTACTTAAAAATAAAAGACAAGTATATGTTGTTGCACTATCAAAGACTTGTTCTACACCAAAATGAATTATCTTCTTTAAATTCTTATTTTCAGAAATCATTTTCCTTAATGGCATACCATATTTGGCTGTAAAGAATTTATGGGGTAAAATATAACCAGAAATTCCTTTTTCATTTAGGAGCTGTAATGCTTTTTCTACGAAAATTATGTAAATATCATAGTTTCCTTTTGAAGAAGACAAGTAATTATTCTTGTAATACTTAATTGATGTTTTATCCATTGTTTGTGTACGAATGTACGGGGGGTTACCAATCACTGCATCAAAGCCATCATTCGCAAATACTAATGGAAATTCATGTTCCCAATTAAATGGGTTTAATTTTAGAATTTCATCATGTTCCAAGTCTTCTTGGTCTAAAATATCAATTCCTATTAAGCTATTTCCACATTTAATATTATAAGATAAATTAGGTAACACTTTTTCTTGATATAATTTCTGTTGTTGTTCTAAAACATCTTTATTTTCATCTTCCAGTACTTTAAGAAGTAATGATAGTTTTGTTACTTCAACAGCATTTACATCAATATCAACACCATAAATGTTATTGGTAAGTATTCTTTTTTTCTCACGAATGGTTAATCTAGGTACATTATCCTTCCCAATATAATAAACTTCTTTAGGAGGTTGTTTAAGACCGATATAATACTCTAAATGATAATCTAATAATTTTTGATAAGCTCTCAATAAAAAAGAGCCACTGCCACATGCAGGGTCAAGTATCCTTAATTTAGCTATTTGATTAGGTGTTTTCCCTTTAATTAATTCCCCTACAGTATTTTCAACAATATAATCAACAATGTACTGTGGTGTGTAGAATACTCCACCAGCTTTTTTAACTTCGGGTTTTTGTTCTATTTTAGCTTGATGTGATGGAGTTAAACGAATAATACTACCTAAAAAGTTCTCATAAATATCTCCCAATATCTCTGGGCTGATTACAGAAAACTCATATGGACTTTTGGGATAATATAAATCAGCGAAAATCTCTTTAAATACACCATCATCAATATTTAATTGTAATGTGATATTGTCTACAAATTCAGAGTAATCGGGAGTAAAATTAAAATGGAATAGACCACTATTGTATTTTAAATCAGCTTTTCTAAAAACTTCACATAGTTGTTTGTAAATGTTTTCAGATTCAGCTAGTTTATACAAAGTTTGGTATCTCTCTATGCCCCTATCTTCTGCCATTCTGAAAAAAACAATTCTATCAATAATTAATTGAACTGCAAGGTTTAATTCGGATAATGTTAAATCTTTGTTTCTTAATGCAATATTTCTAGCTAATATTAATCTCCATTTTTCAATATCTTTTAAAAACTCTATATCAATAGATTGTGTTCCTTTTTTAGTTTTTGAAGTATTATCATCAACAAATTTTTGAAATAACTCTTTTTGAACTGCTTCTTTACTAAACAAACTATAAATCTCTTCCCATTTATCTATATATTCATCACAGTTGTAATATAAAACCCTATTTGTACTTGCTCTTTCATGTTCTTTTGGTTTAGATGATGTTTCATATACTGCTAATTCTTCAAAATCAGTTAATATGACTATAGGTATCTTTGCACTCCAACCATATCTTCTTGCTTGAAATGCAGGACTTCTATCATCTTTAATATTTACACTAGGTTTTTTTGCTTCAAGATAGTAAATTAATTGTCCACCTAGCCTAAATGAGTAATCTGGAGCTTTTGTTTCTTTTCCAATAGAAAGAGATTCTTCAAAAATTACTTCTTTAAAATTCGGACCATGACCTTGTTTGTTATGTATATCCCAACCTAAAGCTTCAAACATTGGATTAATAAATTCGATTTTAGCTTCTTCTTCTTTAAATTCCTTTGAAATGTAAAATTTTTTATTATTATTAAATTTAGCAACTAATTCAGCTATTTTTTCTCTTCCAGCATCAATATCCTCTTGATTCAAAACAGCATTAACCATAATATCAAAACACATCATCTATGTTGTTAAATAATTTTGTAATTTCTTACTTAATTACTTAATCAATTATTTGCAGACTTATATAGAATTAACATTATTTTAAAAGTTTTTCTTTTAGTTTTGCAAACTCTTCATTAGTTAATAATCCTTCATCTAAAAGTTCTTTAGCCTTTAATAATTCATCCATTACGTTAGTTTCTTCAACAGCTTGTGGTTGATTATCAACTTCCATGAACTTATTAAAAGTTTCAATAACTATTAATGAGTCATTATTGCTAATATTCTTAAATTGAACATGTTCATTTGATTTCATGTTAATAATTAGGTTTCTAGAAAGTCCAAAAACACCTCTTTCATCATAATCAATGGCTGCCACATTTTTAAAAAATACCACTCTAGAACCTAAATCAGATTTTATAAAAACTCCTTGTTTTGCAATAACCAATTTATCATCATATACTCCTACAAATCCGTGTTGGACATTTCTCTGATTTGTGTTACTAAAAGTTGTATATCTCATTTCTTCAATAGTGCATTCAAAAAAATGATTACTATCAGTTAAACCATATTTTTCTAAAAGTTTTTTATCTTTATCAGAAAATTGTTTACTTTCACCATTACTTGTTAATTCACTTTCTTTTTTCTTTTTAGCATATATTGCTTTTCGTCCGGATATTTCCCATCCACAATTACTGCAAAATTTGTCATTTACATCTTCGATTTCATTTCCACATTCTGGACATATGCCATTAGTTCCATCTTTAAACCATTTCATTCAATCATCCCCCCATTTTTAGTTAAGATTAATACATTTATGTTTTTATTGTGGGATTATGATATAATTTATGATTATATCTTGTGGTAAATTATCTTGGTAGAAAACCTGCGCAAATATGGATTTTACGTGTTTACGAATTGGACGAACCTAAGTATGTGCGTAGATCCGCTGGCATGAGATATGCGAATGTGGACAAACCGGTGAAGTTCGAAGGTAAGCCGGTGTTGTCTGATGATGAATTTGCTAAATTAAAAGAAGATATTATTAACACAAGATAATTGGTTTAATTATCCTTTGGTGAATTAGATAGGTTAGGTTATGCTTTTATGGAAATACAAAAAATAATTAATATGAAGAATAAAGTCCATATGAACTTTATTTTCATTAATTCAACAGTCTTCATTCGTAAAACCAGTAAAGACTAGTTTTTTTGCCTCATATATAGTTATATAATATTATACATTATACTTTTATGATATCGTCAAGGGATATCTTTTTATCACCAATACTATAAGAAAGTAGGTTACCATATGATTGACCTTCCAGAACAACAAGCTTACCATCTTGTATGTAAGCAAATTCCACTATTCCGTGACCGCCTTTTACCTCAATACCGTCTTTTCCGCCATGAGAACTATTAATAGGTTTAGAATCACTACTTACGCCCTGGTATGTAATATTACTTAATGAAAGATTCTTATTTGGATTATCATAAACTCTTATTGTTAAATGCTGTCCATTATCATCATTAAAACATTTTGTTTCGACATTTGAACCATCACTTACAATAATTGGTGGTAATCCATCAGTACCCATATCCTTAAAGCCATCTACATTAAATTCAATTCCATTTACTGTAGTTTTTCCAGAATCAAACAATCCTGCACTAACTACGCTAAAAGAAGCCAAAATAGCTAACATTACAATAGATATTAACAATATTCTTTTAATATTCATTTTTAAATACCTCTTTTTATCTATAGTTAAAATTCTATTAATTTTTATATATATATTTTGTAAAATGATGTTTTCTAATAAGTTTCACTCAATTAAAACTTGTATTTAGATTAGTACATATGGGGAATGTGCATTTAATTTTTATGAATCATTTTAATTCTTTAGCAATCTCCAATCCTAAATCTGCCAATTCATAAAGCCTCCCCTTTTTAACATCAGGATTGATTAGTCTGATTAATTGCTTCTTTTTTAACTGATTTAGCACATTACTGATATGGTTTTGTTTGATTCCGATATCAGCAGCGATTTTGGATGGAATTTTTGGTCCATCAATCAATGTTTTTATGACTTCTGTCCTGTATGTTGAGCTGATAACATATCCCATTATTTTTAGTGTTTCATCGTCCATGTAGATTATTTTATTAATCCATATAAAAATATCTTATTGGCTCGGTAGGACATTTAATAATGCTTCTAAATATGTTGCTTACTGTACATCTAGCAAAGGTAAATATGATTAGTATTTAAATGTATTAATAATATTAAAAATATGGTTAATTAAATTGATAGTTAATTATGAAGTTAGGTAAATAATAAATTAAATAGTTAATTATTTGCATAGTTAAATCAGTACTTACTAGAATACAAAAATATCATAACAACCCATATCGATAACATCATGATTCGAGATCTCGAACAACTAATAAACGAAAAAATTAATACTCTACGATATAAGATAAAAAAGCAATTATCTACAAAAAAAGAAGAAAAGTGTTGAGAAATTAATCTCAACTTCTAATAGTTACTCTGTTTGAAATTGCAGCACCGTTTTCATACATGGATGTTATGATATATTCTCCAGGCATCAAGTTAATGTTTAATTTTGCCGTACCTGAACTGTCAGTTGGTCTGTTGTATAATACACCGTTAATGTTAAAGGTTACAGATTGTTCAGCATAAGGCTTACCTTGACCGTCAAGCAATTTCGCTTCGAACTTGGTTCCATCACGATATTTCATTACAACATCCTTAGCTTCCAAAATAGGCAACACTTTAATGGTATTGGCTAAACTTAAGCCGTTATACATAATAGTTGCAATGTAAGTACCTGGATTTAAGTTAATATTCATATTGATGTATCCGTTTTCATCAGTTGTTCTGGTATAGAAAACACCGTTGATATTTAATGAAGCGCTGACGCCTGCACCAACAGGATTTCCCTTATTATCAAGCAGTCTGAAAGTGAATTTAGATGCATTTTTATAATATTTGGTTAAATCATAGTTTTCCACAATATTAGGCAGAACAGTGATAAGATTTCCACATGATTCACCAGAAACTGGGTTCATAGCTGTTAAAACATACTGCTTAGGAAGAAGGTTAATGTTCATACGTGCAACACCGTTTTCATTAGTGGTTCTTGTATAGAATACACCATTAATATTGAAGTTAACATCAGTATTTCTTAACAGGTTACCGTTAGAATCCCTGAATGTAGCGTAATACTGTGTGTCGTTTCTGAATATTTTTGTTATATCCTTAGATTCAATAGTTGTCTTAACAGTAATGGTAGAATAAACTTTTATTCCTTCAAATTCACTTGTAACGTTATATATTCCACTATCCAAGTTAATTGCCATTGATGCAGCACCATTACTATCTGTAGTTCTTGTATAAGGAACACCATTAAGATTAATGGTTACATCCTTGCCTACAACAGGCACATTATCCTCTTTTACGGTTACGACAAACCTTTCAGGACCTTTATAATACTTAGTCAAATCAGGAGCAATAACATCTACTTTTACATCCTCAACAGTAAACCTGACAGAATTGGAAGAAGATTCCTTATGATTAACATCACCCTTATACTTTGCCACAGCAGAATACGAACCAACAGCCAAATTATTCAAAGTGTAGGTAGCCTTAGCATCACTAACAGTAGCGGCGTAATCCTTTCCATTAACATTGAAAGTAACTTTACCGCTCACAGAAGACGGATTAACAGAAGCAGTCAAAGTAACAGAATTATAGGCATTTTTAGTATAAGCCAAACTAGTTTTACTGGCCAATTTATTAACAGTGACTATAGCCTTGGTTGAAATATCTTGATAAGATACTGTAGCAATATAAGTATCCGCATTTAAATTAATAGGCAAGGAAGCCTTACCATTACTGTCAGTAGTCCTAGTATAGTCACCGCCGTTAATATTAATGTTAACTTTAGCATTAGCAATAGGAGAATCAGATTCAGTTAAAGTGATTTCTAAATTTTCAGGGCCACCATAATTTTTAGTGACATCAGGAACTTCTAACTTGATTGTTGAATTAATTATTTTGCCGTTTTTTCCTATCCAATAAACATCACTATAGTAACCATTATTGTTAATAAACTCACAATTTTCTAAAATTCCATTATCTCCAACCCACACAATTGCACCTGAAGAATTTTGATAAGTATAAACAATTTCTACTTCATGACCAGATTCATAGTGAGATATTGTTATTTTCTCACCAGGTTTAATTATTACAGAGTTATCTATAAAAGTACAATTTTTAACATGGTTATTCCTACCTTCTAAATCGACAGCACCTGCAAAATATCCTTTATTATTTTTAAATACAGAATTCTTAATCAAAACATTGTGTCCTTTAGAATAGATGGCTCCCCCACTGTATACCTCATTTTCATCAAGATTAGTATAACCGTTTATAAATATTATATCATTGATTTCAACACCAGATGATTTAATGAAAAAAATCCTATTATTATTTCCATTAATAATATGGCCATTTCCATTGATTGTTAATGGTTTATCTATATATACTGGGATGGAACATGTATAATCCTTATTTAAATTAATTGTATCCCCAGATTTAGCTTCATAAATTAATTTATTTAAAGAATCATCAAAAGAACCAACTCTTATAAAACCAGTTTGTTTATTCCTTAAATAGGAATTCTCTGAATATATTTCATACAATCCTTTATCTAAAGTATATTCTGAATAATAACCTTTGGGAATAGCAACGTAATATTTATTTTTATCATCCCACTTTATAGATATGCTATTTTCAAACGGAGGATAATATACATTTTTAATACTTGCATCAAATCCATTATTGATACAAATTGTATTATTATCTGAATCAAAAATCTTACAAATATCATTTATATTACCCGAAGATTCAATGCTTCTATTATAGAATGAAACAAACATTGGTGATTCAAAACAATTATATTCATTAACATCAATATCATAATCAAAAGTTCCAGACATTTTATTATTATTTAATGATATTGAAGGATTTGTGACTACATAATAACCAAAACGAATAAAAGGACGGTCAATATTTCCAATGAATTCACAATTAGATATTTTTAAGTTATTAACGGCATCCATATAACTATTTTCAAAAAAAGATGAATTTATTGTAGCTGAATTGAACTCTAAATTTGAATTAACAAAATTACAATTGTAAACTGTAGCTAAACTATCTCCAATATAAGCAGCATCTAAATAAATATTAATAAAAATATTATTATCAAAATGAATATGTCCATCACCTTTGTGACATATATTACTGCTGTTAATTAAAGATTTAATTATAGATAATTCATAATTTTCAGAATAAATTGCACCACCATTATTATTAACAAAAGCATTATTATTACTTGTGAAGTATTCAACAGAATATGAATTTAAATAGATAGCACCGCCGCCATCATTACTATATTGATTACCAGTAGCAGTATTATTAATAAATCTTGAATTACTTATTACAATTGAATTTCCAGTGGATATAGCGCCGCCTCTTCTTGCAATGTTATTTTCAAAAGTACTGTTATCTATACTATTAGAACAACCATCACATGATACACTTATGGCTCCTCCAGCCATATCGCTTGCAACATTATCGCAAAATATGGAATCAGTTATTGTCAAAGCATTTCTTGAATAAATAGCACCACCACTAACTTCAGCAATATTATTTCTAAAAATACAACCATTAACACTTAAAGTACCATTTGTATAAATAGCGCCACCATCACCGCCATCCCATCGCTCTTCTGCAAAATTATTTTCAAAATTACAATTATTTAAAATTAAATTACCTTCAGAATAAATTGCAGCACCACCATTATTACGTGAAACATATCCATTGATAAAATTAATGTTATTTAAAACAACATTATCTGATTTAACCATGAATAAACGACTTTTCTCATTTCCATCAATAATATGATTATTTCCATTAATAGTTATGGCTTTTTCAATAATAATTGGTGAATCATAATAAGCAACATAATTGGTGTCCAAATTTATTGTAGAACCTGGCTGGGCTTTATTAATCTTTTCTTGTAACGGTTCAAAATCTGCAATTATTTCATCATCTTGCGATACACTTAACCCATTATCCTCAATTGTCTGATTTACATCTTCTGCAGCCGAAACACCGGCAACAGAAACAATAAATACAACCAGACAAAATAATATTAAAAATTTTCTCTTCATGATTTTCCCCCATTTTAAGCCGTTAATTAAATAAATGCCTAAAATATAGTTAAAATTTTATCAAAAGATATATATATAGTGATTTTAAGGAATAAAAAAGCTTTTTTTGCGAAAAATTATAAAAATAATGATGAAAAATGTGAAAAACACTAAAAAGAATTCAAAAATAAAAAAATAGTTGAGAATATAATCCTCAACCTCTAACAGTTACTCGATTTGCAATTGCCGCACCGTTTGAATACATGGAAGTTATAATGTATTCCCCAGGCATTAGATTAATGTTTAGGCGGGCAATACCACTGCCATCAGTTATTCTGTTGTACATTACACCATTAATGTTGAATGTAAGTGTCTGATTGGCAAAAGGCTTACCCTGACCGTCAAGCAATTTCGCTTCAAACTTGGTTCCGTCACGATATTTCATTACAACATCTTTTGCCTCCAGAATAGGCAACACTTTAACAGTACTTGACATCAAAAGGCCATTATGTTCAATGGTTGCAATGTAAGTTCCGGGATTGAGGTTAATGTTCATTCTAACAAATCCTGAAGCATCGGACTGTTTGGTATAAAATACTCCATTGATGTTTATTGTTGCGCTAACACCAGCACCAACAGGCCTTCCCTGATTGTCAAGCAATCTAAATATCAATTGAGATGCATTTTTGTAGTATTTGGTCAAGTCATATGCAACAATTGAAGGCAATACTTTAATTAGATTCCCATAGCGTTCTGTAGAAACAGGATTTATGGCAGTGATAATATAATTACCAGGGTTCAAGTTGATGTTTAGTTTTGCAACACCCTGATTATTGGTTTTTCTGGTGTAGAATACACCGTTGATATTGAAGTTAACATCAGAATTTTTTAATAAGTTACCGACAGTGTCTGTAAATGTAGCATAGTACTGCGTGTCGTTTCTGTAAATCTTAGTTACATTGTTTGCAGAAATTGTTGGCTTAACAGTAATGGTTGATTGAACCTTAATGCCTTCAAATTCTGAGACTGCAGTATGAACACCACTATTCAGGTTGATTGCCATTGAACCCTGACCGTTAGCATCAGTAGTCCTCTTATAAGGAACTCCATTAAGAGTAATAGTAACATTTTTTCCCACAACAGGTTTATTGTCATCCGTAACAGTTACAACAAACCTTTCAGGACCATGATAATACTTGGTTAAATCGGGAGCGATGACCTCAATTTTAACATCAAAGCCGACTGAATTTGAAACAGATGCCTCGTGATTGACATCACCCTTATAATTGGCTACTGCAGAATATGATCCGACACCCAAATTGTTTAAGGTATATGTGGCTTTACCGTCAGTTACATTAGAAAGATAATCCTTGCCGTTAACAGTGAAAACCACATCACCAGATGCGTTTAACGGGCCAATAAAAGCTGTTAAAGTAAAACTATTAGGCGTAATATTATTATAATACAGAACAGTTTTAGTAGCTAACTTATTAATAATAACTTTAGCGGTTTTTGAAATGTCTTTATAAAATACGGTAGCATCATAACTGCCTGCATCAAAGTCCAAGTCTAAAGAAGTCCTACCAACAATATCAGTAGTCTTGGTATAATTTTGACCATTTATATTAATTGTAACATTAGCATCGACAATAGGGTAATTAGATTCCGTTAAAGTAATCATTAATCTTTCAGGACCGCCATATTCTTTAGTGACATCAGGAACATTTAATTTGATGACCGGTCTTATAGTTATTGGAATGTTTATTTCAAAAGGAGCAAAATTACCATCTCCACGATATGAAATTTTTGTATCCCATGTACCGTTAGAAATAAAGTTTAAATCAAAATTTGCTTTACCTTCAGAATCAAAAGTATTTCTAAACGTGTTTTCTGCAATATCAACATAGACATTTCCTGAGATGAAAGTAGAAATATGGCTTCCGACAATTGATAAAATATTATTTGAAAAGGATATTGCTCCACCATATAAATTAAGATTATCATTAAATTTTAAATTGGTGAAATCTGTTTTTAAAGGAGATGCAGCACCATAACTAAGAGACTTATTGAGAAAAATCACGGCATCAGATTGGGGTCCATCAGCAAAAGTACAATTATCCATACTGCCTAAAGTACTTAGTTCAAAATAAATTGAGGAACCTGACTGAGCACCATTATCTCCAAAAATACAATTATTAATAACAAAACTTTCTTCACAAGCAATGGCGCCGCCAAAGTTAGATCCAGCAGAATATTCAGAAGAATCAGCAGTATTGGCTATAAAACTACAGTTAATGATAGCAACAGGACCCTTAGCATAAATTGCACCCCCAGAATGTGCAGCGGAATTATTTATAAAATCACAAGCAATAACATTAGTATTATTTCCCATATTATAAATAGCAGCCCCTATACCACCATTCTGATTATTAACAGCATTTCCATTAATAAACTTAATATTTCTTACAGTAACATCATTAGAAAGAATTTCAAAAATTCGAGCTCCATTACTTCCATCGATTGTATAGCCGTTTCCATTAATTTTTAATTCTTTATTAATAGAAATACCCTCTTTTCTAAAACCTTCATCATACTTATAATCATTTTCCAAATTTATTGTAGAACCTTCAGCGGCATTATTGATTTTTTCTTGCAGTGCCGTGAAAGTTCCATTATCTTTCGCACCTAATTCATTGTCAACTGATACACTTAATGCATCATTATCAACTGTCTGATTTACATCTTCTGCTGCCGATACACATGCAATAGAAACAATAAACAAAGCCAGACAAATTAATATTAAAAACTTTCTCTTCATAATTTTCCCTATTTTAAGCCTTTTATTAAAATATAATACATTAAATATAGATAAGATTCTATAAAAAGCACTATAAATATGTGGTGATTTTAAGGAATATGGCTTTTCTTTTGAAAAAATTTAAAAATAAAGATAAAAATCTAAAAATATTTAAAAATAAAAAAAGTGTTGAGAATATTAATCCTCAACTTCTAATGGTTACTCTGTTTGAAATTGCAGCGCCGTTTTCATACATGGAAGTTATGATATATTCTCCAGGCATTAGATTAATGTTTAATCTGGCAATACCACTGCCATCAGTTATTTTGTTGTACATCACACCATTGATGTTGAATGTAAGTGTCTGATTGGCAAAAGACTTACCCTGATTGTCAAGTAAAGTCGCTTCAAATTTAGAACCATCCTTGTAAGACATTACCAAATCATTAGCATTGATAATTGGAAGAACTTCAATACTATTTGATGCCATTAGACCATTATAATTGGCCGTTATAACATATGTTCCGGGATTCAGGTTGATGTTCATTTTGACATAGCCATTTTCATCAGATATTCTCTCATAGAATACACCATTGATGTTGAACTCTATAGTAACTCCTTTTCCTACAGGATTTCCCTGTCCGTCCAGAAGCCTGACTCTGTACTGGGAATCATTCTTATAATATTTAGTTAAATCATAGTTCTCAACAATAGTCGTCAATACTTTTATTTTATTTGAATGCAACTCATCATTTACCAGGTTTCTTGCAGTGATGATGTATTCGCCAGGATTAAGGTTAATGTTCATGCGGGCAACACCATCAATAATGCTTCTTGTGTAAAATACCCCATTGATATTGAATTCAACGCTTCCACTAGCAATTTTGCCACCTTTAGTGTCAAGACAGGTAATGTAATACTGACTTGCATTCTTATGGTATTTAGTCAAATCATCACCATACAATGTTGAAATGACCTGAACCAATGCCTCACAGCTACTCTCAGCGCAACTACATTTAATCGTGTAGTTTCCAGCACCCAAGTTAATATTTATTGAGGCCACACCATTGGAATCTGTAGTCCTCGTATAATCCTTACCGTTAATATTGAACTTGACATCAATGCCCGGAACCAGCCTGCCCTTTCCATTGACAACAGTAGCAGTAAGTTTTTCAGGACCTCCGACATATTTGGTCAGATTCTGAACTGTCAATGCGTAATTGGTGTCCCCGTCAACTATCAAAACACCATCCTTAACCTCAAGGTACTCTACATCTGCAGAACCGGTTACATCATATATTCCATCTTCAAGTTTACATTCATAATAATATCCAAATGATTTAGAATCATAGTATAATGTAATATAATGAACTTTTCCAGTATCCCTATTGGTTAATTTGGCATTAACGTTCATGCCTGAATCAAATATTACCACATTTTCGTCTTCATCCTGGAACTGGCATAATTCAATTTTTGAATTTGGTGAAGCAGTCCCATTCTGGAAAACTAAAAATAAATTAAATCCTATATCTGATGGATCATAGATTTTGACATAATTATTAATGAAATTGGAACCATATATTTCACATTCACCATAAATTGCACCATTATACTTGCCATGATACCATCCGCCATATTCTGCGAAATTATTGATGAAGTTACCATTATATATTTTTGAATTTTCTTCATCATTTTCATCATAATAGATTGCACTGCCCTCATGAGCAGTGTTATTAACAAAATTAGAATTATGGATTTCACTGCAACAATCTTTCAAGATGGATATGGCACCGCCATCAATTTCTGCATGATTATTATTGAACACACTATTCAATATGTTAAAATTATTATCTGCGTGTAATGCACCACCATCCCATCCAGCAAAATTATCTTGGAAATAACAATCCGAAATAGTTAAAGGACACAATGTATCTACTGCCCCACCACTACCTCCTGCACGGTTATTGATGAATTTTGATTGTTTGATGCTGGAAGTAGCTGGACTATCACCATAATCAGATATATGGATTGCTCCAGCATCATTATTTACAACATAATTATCCCTAAATTCACAGTTCATTATATCTGCACCATTACAGAAAACTGCACCAGCTTCATCTTCTGCATGATTATTAATAAAATAAGAATTGCTCACTTTTGCATAATTTGCCATAATTGCACCGCCGTATTGGTTCGCATGGTTATCAATGAAATAACAATTATCAATTATCAAATTACCATAAGTAAGTATTGAACCATGGCAGATTGCCCCACCATGCCACTCAGATATTCCATTGACAAATCTTATATTATTAAATGTTACAAAATCTTCAGTATTAATCTCAAATATTCTTGAAGTCTTCAATCCATCAAGAGTATGTCCATTTCCATTAATGGTCAATGCCTTATCGATTCCTATCCCATAAAAAGGGTCAACATCTGAATTATACCTATAATCATTTTCCAGATTGATTGTTGAGCCTGCAGGAGCTTGTTTAATTTTATTTTGAAGAGTTGCAAATGTTCCATCATCAACACCCAACTCACTTTCTTGTGAAACGCTTAATGTATCATCATCTGCCGTCTGATTTAAATCATCCGCTGCAGAAACTGCACTAATAGACACAATGAATAAAATCAGACAAATCACTATTAAAAACTTTCTTCTCATAATTTTCCCCCATTTTAAGCCGTTAATCAAATAAATGCCTAAAACATAGTTAAAAGTTTATCAAAAGATATAAATATATATAGTGATTTTTAGGAATAAAAAAGCTTTTTTTGCGAAAAATTCTGAAAAAAAGAATGAAAAAATGTGAAAATCAATGAATAATATTTAAAAATAAAAAAAGTGTTGAGAATGTTAATCCTCAACCATTAATAGTTATTTTGTTTGCAATGCTTGAACCGTTATAACTTGAAGTTATAATGTATTCGCCAGGCATTAAGTTAATATTTAGTTTTGCTTGACCGAAAGCATCAGTTGTTCTGTAATAGAATATGCCATTAATGTTGAACTGAACTTTCTGTTCACTATAAGCTTTACCCTGACCGTCGACGAGTGTTGCAACGAATTGATCAGAAGTACCATATTTTTTAGTCAGGTCAGTGGCATTTAAAATTGGTAAAACCTTAATGTTATTTGATACAAGACAATCTTTGTATTCAGCAGTTATTACATAATTTCCAGGCTGTAAGTTAATGTTTAACTTAGCAGTACCGTTTGCATCGGTTTGGCGAGTATAGAACACACCATTAATGTTGAATGATACATTTTCACCTGCACCGACAGGATTTCCATCACCACCAATGACTTTAACAGTGTACTGAGTTCCGTTTCTATAATATTTGATTATATCATAGTTTTCAATAATCCTTGGAATAACAGTGATGTTATTTGCACTAGATTCACCGGTTACAAGATTCATTGCAGTGATTACATATTGTCCTTGATTCAGGTTAATGTTCAATTTTGCTAAACCTTCATTTCCGGAAACTTGACGGTCATACATTACACCATTGATGTTGAATCTGACAGCTTCACCATCTTTGAGATAGTTTCCTTGGCTGTCACGGAATGTAGCAAAGTATTGAGTTGCATTTCTGAAGACTTTAATAAGGTCAGTACCATTGACGGTTGTTAAAATGGATACAACTGCATTTACAGTTTGATTATCAACCGTAATGTTGACATCATAAACCCCGGAATTCAATCCAAGAGCAATGCTTGCACTACCATTAGCATCAGTAGTTCTGGAGTATGAAACACCATTAATATTTATAACAACAGATTTGTTTGCTAAAGGATTGCCTTCAAAATCGGTTACAGTTACAGCAAATCTTTCAGGACCATTGAAGTACTTGGTTACATCAGGAGCATTTATAATGTCAGATTTACTTTTAACACTAACATTTACATCTTCAGCAAGTGAATAATACTTATAATTACCTGAATAAATTACAGGAACTGTGTAGTTACCTGCAGGTAAAGCTGGAAGAGTTATTGCAACATCAGGGTCCATAACCTGAACAGTGATGTTTTCACCATCAACAACAGCAGTAACAGTAGCACCAATAGCATCCTCAGGCAATTCAATATTAATAGTGATGTTTTCACCTTCATCAACCGGTAAAGCACTAACATTCATTGTAACGTTTTCTTTTGGAGATATAGTAAAGTGTGCTGAAGCATTAGACGGACTAAAGTATTCATCACCATGATAAATAGCAGTAACGTTATAATCTCCCACTGTTAAATTATCATAGGTAACCATCATAATCAGAGTTCCGATTATAGGGAAAATCTCAGCATCATCAATGTCAATCGTTTGTTTTTTGCCATTTAAAATAATCGTAACATTACCAGTAGCACTACCAGGGAGTAAAACATTAACATAATATGGATTTCCTTCAAAACTATCATCCACAACAAGGGAAATGTTTGAATCAACACGATTAACAATAATATCTACACTTTCAGTAAATCCATTGTAGTTTTCATCACCAGGATAGGTAAAAACAGCAGTAGTATTTTCATATAAAAAAGGAATGCCAAATGCCATCTCACTGCCTGTAATAGGGAACTGATACTCTCCACCATTAACTTTAAGTGTAATGTTTCCCGTAGCATTAGCCAAACCAGACATCACAACAACAGCATCCTCACCAACAGTAATCGGATCAGCATATAAACTAACATTCAAATCTTTCTTAGGGGATTTACATACAACATACACATCGGTTGAATTTATACCATATACACCATCACCGCCAACAGCCACGGTAATGGTAGCATTACCTTCACCAACAGCCAGAACATTACCTTCATCATCAACAGCCACAACAGAATCATCACTTGAGATAAACTTAACGTTCAATCCTTCAGGATCAGTGATCGGATAAAGTTTATTACTTTCACCTACAAGCAAATCCAAATACTTCGGATTAACATCGACTTTAGCATCTTTTAAAGAAAAGGAACCATCAGACACATATGAAGCATAATAATAACTATCATCTGCATGATAAGCCTTAAAAGTATAATTTCCAGCGATTAAATTGGAAGGATTATAATAAACCAGATTATCGGCATTTGTGATTAATGTAACGTTATCAACCAAAGTGTTATTTGAATTGTAAATTTCAACAGTTACATTTATGCCCGGAAAACTGAATAAAGAAGGCATTACATCATCACTGTTTACAATACTGCCGTTCCAATAAGTAACATTGGAAAAATTACATTTTTGCACTTGTACTGCATGGAACAAACTTTCACTGCCAGAAAATCTAAAAGTAAAATTAGTCGTATAGTATACTGATGATTTAGCTTTATTATCTAAAAATAAACTGTTTGTTATTGTTAAAGGAGAATTAACTCCGGAAACTGCTCCACCATATATCCTTAATGCTTTATTATTAATGAAATTAGAATTACTGATAGTTCCCGCATTACTAAATATTATCGCTCCTCCACTAACTCCAGTGTTGTTATTAAAATTACAGGAATCAACATATCCATCTAATTCAAATTCAATTGCACCGGCATATGAGTCTGCAGAATTATTAGTGAAATTACATGATTTTACTCTGCCTTCCTGCCTAAAAAGAATCGCACCATTACTGCGAGCAGCATGATTCCTAGTAAAAACAGAATTTTCCACAGTTCCATTTTTCTTAAATTCAATTGCACCTGCATTTCCTAAAGCCATATTAAAGTAAAAGACACTATTGTTCACAATTCCATCATCACGAAATACTATAGCACCTCCAAGTGACTCTGATCCGGCCTGATTGGTATTAAAATTACAATAGTCAACATATCCAGTATTATTAAATAGAATTGCTCCGGCATCCAGTCCTGCAGTGTCCAAAATAAAATTGGAATGCTTTACAATTGCATTCCCACCAGCATAAATTGCACCGGCACGCAATGCCTGATTACCATTTAAATTAGAGTTTTCAACTAATGCATCAGCGGCAAAGTAAACTGCACCACCATTTTGATCAGCATAATTCCAGGTAAAGTTACAATCCTTTATAATAGCATTCCCATTGAAATAAACCGCACCACCATTTACAGAGCTAACATGGTCAAAGCTACAATTTTGCAAAGTACCGTTTCCATTGAAATAAACCGCACCACCATCATTAATTGAAAAAGCTTTTATAAAATTAATATTCTTTAAAACTACATTATTTCCCATGAAATTGAATATGGATGCTTCATTTTCACCACTAATAGTATATCCTCGTCCGTCTATTACAAAATTATCTTTTTCAATTGTAAATCCATTAATAAAAACAAGGTCTTGAGAATCATTATACTTATAATTCTTATTAAGTATTAATTCGCTGCCGGAATTTGAAATTTCATTTGCTAAATCAGTAAATGACCCGTCAGAATCACTATTTAAAATTTCAGATTCACATAATACAACTGAATTGTCATTATCAATAGACAACAAATCATTTGTTTCATTATTTATTTCTTTAGCGCCTGCTGCCGAAACAGTAAACAAGCAAACAATTATAATTAAAAATAAATAGCTCTTTTTTAACAAAAAAATCTCTCCATAAATAATTAAAATTATATAATTAATATTTTATGGAGACATAGTAAATAAAATATATGATTTGAAAAAAATATTAAATTATAAATCATCAACACAGGACTTGAATTTAGTAGCTGCCTCGCCAATAGCTACGATTAAATTACAGTCTGTACCAAGTGACTTTTTAATTCCCTCTTTGACTTCATCATAGCTTGCGCCCAAAGTTCCTTCTTTAACAAAGTCATCAACTGAATCAAATAATATCCTATCTTTCAAAGACGGATCTTTTAAAATAAGCTCCTGTGCCATTTTCTGTGATGCTGCAGATGCCGGAACAACATACTTTGAAAATTCCAAAGCATTGTTGAATATGGTCAAATCTCCATCATCGCCGGATTCGGATGATATCGTAATAACACATGTAAAATCACCGAACAGGTTTTTGAATTGACTTAAAACAGTCTGAACGCCAGCAGGATTATGTGCATAATCAACATAAATTTCTTTAGAGTCAATTTCTCCAACTTTCTCCATTCTTCCGCCAACACCAGTGAATGTGGCAACTGAATCTAAAATTTTATCATAAGGCAATTTTAAGAATTCGTGAGCTGCAATAATAACTCCAATTACATTATAAACATTATGAAGTCCATCAATTGCCATTTGAACAGTTAATTTTTCTTTTGGAGTGTGTAAATCAAATGTACGATTTTTTAAGTCAATGTTTGTTGCAATATAATCCACCTGAGGGGTTGTAATGCCGCAAGGACAGAAATAGTATCCGCAACCTGAAATCAGTTCTTTTACTTTAATTTCACGTCCGCAAACACATTCTTTCATATTGATTCGCTCAAAAGTTCCGTCAACACCAAATGTGATCAAATCACCATCAAAATTATACTCTTTTAAAAGCCCCATTATTGTCGGGTCCTGCCCATTTACAATCAACTGTTTTCCATTGAGTTCTTCTATAAATTCTCCTTTAACATGAGCATAATCCATAAAACTTCCCAAATCATTTAAATGATCAGGTGTTATGTTAGTAATTAATCCGGAAGAAATTTCGGAATTCTTTACGATTCTTCTGATAGTACCTGGGACTCCAAATGTTCCAACTTCCAAAATAGATACATCTCCATTAAGTCTTGATTGCAGAATCGGAATGTATTCTGCATTGCCCTGCATATTTTCCAGATTATGTTCTGCAGGCCTTATTCCATTATCATAGGCTATCTTTTTAAGCAATGTTGTGGAAGTTGTTTTACCGTTAGTTCCGGTTATTCCAAATACAGGCTTATCTGGAGGAAATTCACGAATGACATCATCCAGTTCAAACAGTGAGTCGCCAATCTTTTGAAAAATAGCTGATTTTTTAGACAGGCTTGCCGGAGGTACAATGCAATCTGCTCTTTCAAAAAATTCATCTGGAGTTTCACCATAATACAAATCAATGTCATAGCCTTCCAAAGCTTTTGAAAATCTGCATTTATCTTCAGGAGTCAAATCAGTCCCTATAACATCATAGCCCCTTTCTTTAAGCAATCTTGCAATCAGATTACCGTTAGCGCCACAAACTCCAATAACTCCAAACGTTTTTTTAGTCATACTTTTTACTTCCTTCGTCAAGTCCTTTCATGATTTTTTCAACTGTCGTTAGTCTGTCATATGCTATTAAGGGACCCATGTGCAGAATAATGTCTCCAGGCTCGGAATACTTGAATGTTTCGCATGCCGCTATTTCTATATTTTCAACTGCGACCTTATTGATTTTAGGATTTGAAATTGCATCCAGCAATTCATTGGCAGCTTCCATTTCCACTTCCTGGGTTACCTCATTAAATCCGCTTGCAATAACGGTTTTAATATCATAGTTACTTACAAGCTGGCCGACTTCTGCCTTATCACGAACGGACAATGTATCAAAATGGTCCAAAAATAATACCACACTATCATCTTTAAAGTAATCAAGAGTTATTTTCATTCCATCATACAAAAATGCGGAGTCAAGAATTACTTTTCTTCCATTGTAATCTCCTACATCCTCCATATGTGCAGGCAATCCTTTAAATACCGTTAATGCATCAATTATATCGGATTCATTAACGCCATATGTCAATGCAGCGGCACTTGCTGCGACGGAATTTTCAAAAAAGTAGCTCATCATGTAGAAGGGCGTAGTGAACTTTCCATCCTTATACTCAATGGTCAAGGATTCATCACCAACGGTGCCTTTAAAATCAACATCTTCATCCAAAGCATAATATAATGCATCGTTTCTTTGAGGATTTATGATATCAAAACATGAGTGATTTGCGATAAATGTTTCGGACATACTTTCAAGGATTAGTTTTCTCTGCTGGTACAGTTCAAGTGAACCACCAAACTCAGATAAGTGGTCCTCTGCAATATTAGTCAAAAGTCCTATTTTAACATTTAACTTGTTTAAAAGACCAATAGTCCCGTGTGGAAGTTCAAAAATAGCTATATCACAATCATTAGCTTTTCCATTAACGATACCATCGATTATGGCTTCTGAAACAAGATTATTTACAAGAGAAGAGCATGACCAGACATTATATCCTGCCTGCTTGAATAGGCTGGTTGTAATGAATGTAGTGGTTGTCTTACCCATTGTTCCTGTAATTCCAATGATATCCACGGGAATCAAATCATTGACAATTCTGGAAAATTCTTCATTGCTTAAGACATCAACATCAGATTCTTTAATTAATTTAGCGATTGGAGCTGAATCAGGTAAGGTAGGAGGCATGTAAACCGCTTCAATTCCATCCAAATTAGGATTTTTATTTCCCAAATCCAGGACAACACCTTCCTTTTCCATCTGAATTAAGCTTCTTTGAAATTCTATTTTGAATTCTGTTATTTCCTTCAAATCTGTAACAATAACATTATGGCCCAGATGATTGAGTAATCTTGCAACAGGCCTACTGGCATTTCCCGCACCAACAACTAAATAATTCATAAAAAACAATCCTTATAATTTATCTCATATAATAATATGATTTTATTCAATAAATAAGTTTTAACAAAAAAGAAAAAAAATAGCTAGAAATTACAATATGCATTTTTTAATTTTCAAAAATGACATATGTTTTATTGAATCCCAATATACTATCATATTCCAGTTTACCGTTAATATCGGAAAATTTTTGAATATTTTCTGATTTCATTAAATTCTCATCTGAAAACGGATTATACAAGATACCTTCAGTAATAAATACAATATAAATACTCTCACCAATTAATCTTATAGTTATATCAATGTCTTCAACATCAGTTTTTTCAAAAATATTATCACATATATCCTTTCCCGAATTTGAAATAATCGCAGCATTATCATTGAGAGAATCTCTCATATTAGATAGTATATCGTAAGTTTCTTGATCCAAATATCTGTCTCTAGTGCCCAAATCATTTCTGTTAAATGTTCCTGTAATTAAATTTGAATTCTGAATCATTAACAATCTCTCTATTTTATCTTCATTTTCCCTTTTAATGCGCATAGTGTAAGCAAAATAAATTAATACTGGAAGACATTCAGCAATCAATATTGAAATCCAAATACCTATTCCTCCAAGGATTCCAGTCAATATCAATGCACCAACAACGGCAAATAAAAATTCTTCTAGAAATGTAATGGAAAAAGAAAGCCTATTGGCTTCAATAGCCTGAGAATAATTTGCCAACAGATAAGACATGCAACGGCCCACCAATGAAAAAGCGGTTATGCGTATAGCTAAAATAACTATGCTTGCATACTGTGAATGAATATTGAATAAAGTCAATAATATTTCAGGATAAATAAAAAATAATACACTTACAGGGAAAGAAATTAATAACACGTGCCTAATTGAATGCAGAATCATATAACGTACTACTTCAGCATCTTTTTCTTTATGAAATACTGTTACAATTGGAGACATAGTTTTCATAATTCCTGATAAAAACACATAAACAAAAGTTTCACTGTTATCATATACCAAAAATGCCAAAAGTCCTGCAACACCCCAGTAAGTAGAACACAAATATGTAAGCAAACTCATTTTTAGTGCAAAAGCTATTTTTCCAATAACTTCAGGAGTGTTAAGTGCAATTTCTTTTAATGAACGAAGAATCTCCCCAACCTTAAATTTCGCCAGTGAAATAAATTTAAAAGAACCGTGCTCTTTAAAAAAATACTTGGAAATATAAATTGCACCTACAAGATATCCCAAGACAGATGCTAAAGCAGTGTAAGCAATGCCCAGATTAAATACTTTTAAAAATAGTATATCGAAAATTATGTTTAAAATATTAGCTATTAACACTGCATAAAAAGGCATTTTTGGAAATCCGTCAGCACGGATGAAAAATGCAATAACTAAAATGTAACAGTTCAACGGATAATAAAACATTAACATCAATAAATATTCCCTACTCAAATTAAAAATCTCTGCAGGAGTATTGAAAAACATCAATATATTATCAACGAAAAGAAAGATTAACAGCATATATAATATGGAAACTATAATAATTCCTAAAATCGAAATGGTAAAATATAAATTCACTTTTTCATGTTTTAACTGTGATTGAGCCCTTAGAGCTAATAAATTACCTCCCTGACCAAATAATATATAAAACACTCCTGTAACATAAGTAATAGGAGATGCTAAATTAATTACGGCCAGCTGTGTAGAACCCAAAAGAAAGCCTATAATTATTACATCAATAACAGCACATATCTTTTCAGACATTACCATGAAAAATGTAGGTAACAGCAACTCATTATATTTGTGTCTTAAAAAATCATATTTCCTATCTAATTTAGTATCCATAATGTACCAAATCCCTATATATTAATATATGTTTTTTATATATTAAAATTAATATGAAAAGTCCATAACGAATATAATGGCAAAAAAAATTTCAAATAAGAAGATTATTTTTTAAATCTTCTTACTTGTGTTACACAAAGTGTAATTAAAATTAACAACATTATAAGGATAGGATTTCCAGTAGGATAATCGGATAAGTTAATTCCTTTGCTTACATCGGAAGGATACTCATAATCATCAGTATGATTATCTACAGGATCATTGCGATATACCAAGATATCAGTTATTGTGTCATTTCCTTCATATTTCTTATCACCAGAGTATACTACATCCACATCCCAGTCACCTTTAACTAATCCAGGAACTTTGAATGTGGCTGTACCGTTTTCAATCTCTTCAGTATATTTTTTATTATCTACAGTGATTGTTATGGTACCTGTTGCATCTTCAGGAACCCTTACAATAACTGTTGCATAATCGCCTTCTTCAATTATATCTCCTGCTGCCCTAATAGGAGTTTTGACTTTGGTTACAGCAAATATAACAGTAGTTGTGCTTGGTAAGTACTTGTCGTCACCTTCATAAGTTACTTTAGCCGTATATATGCCGCTAGGAAGTTCAGGAATTATCACGTTTGCAATACCTCCAGTAACATTAGCATAGTATCCTACACCATCAATGTCAACCAATACTTTTCCAGTTACATCATCAGGAAGAACTTTGGCAGTGATTATTTCATCATCACCAACATGAATATCTTTAGATTGTGCAGTTATGAATGTAGGGCGTTTAATTACTTTAAACTGACCAGTTGTGTAATTATCCCTGTATTTATCATCACCGCTGTATTTTACAGCAACTGTCTTATTACCAAATGCCAATCCATCAACATTAAATACAGCCTGTCCATCTTTAACCGGAGCAGAATATTCTTTACCGTTGATTTCAATGGTAATTATACCGGTTGCTCCATTTGGAACAGTTACCACTACAACTTCAGTATCTCCAACATAAATATCATGTGCTGTGACACTTATTGGAGCATAGTATTTTGGAATGTCTACGGTTGCATTTTCAGTTGCAGGGTCATGATTTTCATCACCGGAATAATTCACAGTAATATTGTGTTTTCCCGGAGTAACATTAGTTAAATTAATAACAGCAGTACCGTTAATTACAGGAGCTGTATATGTCTGATTTTCAACTTCAATAGTAACGTTACCTGTAGCATTACCCGGAATTATAACTACAACAGTTCCATTGCCCTGATCTATTATTTCCATATCAGTACTGCGGCTAAGCACTTTGAAAATGGTTGAATTATCAACGTATGTGTATTTATTATCTCCATTATACCTTACACTTACAACGTATTCACCTACAGGCAATCCTACAATTACCAACTCACCATTACCTCCGCTGACAGCAACAATGTATTTTACACCTTCACGATAGTATGCACCCAATATACCATCATTTAAATTGAAGACATATTCCTCGCCATCAATTACAACAGTTACATTTCCTGTAGCATCAGCAGGAACAAGCAATCTGATGACTTCATTTTCACCGACATAAATATCATGTGCAATTGGAATTACAAATGGTTTAACCTTGTTTACATCGAATAAAGAGACATTTGAACTTGGCAAGTATTTATCATCACCGATATAAGTCAAGTTAACGTTATATTTTCCGGACGGGATGTAAGGGATGTCAATTAATCCTTCTCCATTAGTAACATTGACATAGTAGTGGGATACACCGTCAATATCAATTAATACCTGACCGGTTGCATCGGTTGGAACTTTAACTTTAATAGTTACATATTCGCCGACAGTAATACTTTCAATTTCTGCACTTACTGCAGATTTATGTTTGTATACAGTAAAGTTAGCAGTTGTGAAGTTAGCAGTGTGGTTAGCATCACCAACATAAGTTACAGCAACTGTTTTTATACCAGCAGTTAAGTTTTCAACCTCAAATCTTGCAACACCATTATCAATATCAGCAAAGTACTCCTTACCATCAATTTCAATTCTTACTTGACCAGTTGCATCTTCAGGAACGGTTACTACTATCACTTCAGTATCTCCAACATAGATATTGCTGACATCAGCACTAATTGGAGTGGCAGGAACAGGAACTGGAACAGGATCGCGAATTGTTACAGTTGTATTGACAGTAGCATTAGTGTAGTTTTCATCACCAGAGTAAATCACAGTAATGTTATGAGTACCGTTAGATACATTAGTCAAATCAACAACAGCAGTGCCGTTAATCACAGTAGCATTAAATGTCTGATTACCAACAACAATAGTCACATTACCAGTAGCATTACCAGGAACAACGACAACAACAGTACCGTTACCCTGATCAATAACCTTAATATCATCAGTGTTTATTTTGTTGACAGCGAATTTAGTAGCATTTACGCTTGATTCATATTTTTTATCTCCAGGATATTTAACATCAACAGTGTAGTTTCCAACTTTCAAGCCAGGAACAACAAGAATTCCTTTACCATTAGCAACGGAAACAATATAATCCTTACCATCAACACGAACAGTTACATATCCAGTGGCATCAGCAGGAACACTAATCTCAATAACAGCCTTTTCACCAACAGTAATATTATCAGCATGAGCAACAACAGTAGAAGGAACTTTAACAACTTTAAATTCAGTAAAGTTATTGGCAGTCAAGTACTTATCATCACCGAGATACCTTACAGTTACATCGTAGGAACCTGAATCTAAATTAGGAACTGATAATTGACCGATACCGTTTGTAATGTTAACAGCATAATCAACACCACCAACATTAACAATAACAGGCCTTGTAACATCATCCGGAGCAGTAACATTAATTAAAACAACACCACCAACAGTAATATCAGCAGTATTAACTGTAATTACCATATTGTGTTTTTTAACTGTGAAGTTGGCGGTTGTGAAGTTACCTGTGTAGTTATTATCACCGACATAAGATACAGCAACTGTTTTAACACCAGCAGTTAAGTTTTCAACTTTAAATCTTGCAACACCATTATCAATATCAGCAAAGTACTCTTTACCATTTATCTCAATTCTTACTTTACCTGTAGCATTAACAGGGACAGTTACATTGATTCTTGCAACATCACCAACATAAATATCCTCCACACTAACTTTAATTGGAGTAATGAGCTTAGGAATGGTTACAGTAGCATTAATAATCTCACTGGTATGATTATCATCACCAGAATAAATCACAGTTATATTATTAACACCAGGAGTAACATTAGTTAAATTAACAACAGCAGTACCGTTAATCACAGTAGCATTAAATGTCTGATTACCAACTTCAATAGTCACATTACCAGTAGCATTACCAGGAACAATAATGACAACAGTGCCATTACCTTGATCAATAACAGTAATACCTTCAGAAGCCTTATTCACACTGAATTTAGTAGAACCAACACTTTCATCATATTTCCTATCACCAGGATATTTAACATCAACAGTGTAATTTCCAACTTTCAAACCAGGAACAACAAGAATACCTTTACCATTAGCAACAGAAACATTATAATCCTTACCATCAACACGAACAGTCACATTACCAGTAGCATCAACAGGAACACTAATCTCAATAACAGCCTTTTCACCAACAGTAATATTATCAGCATGAGCAACAACAGTAGAAGGAACTTTAACTACTTTAAAGCTGGTAGCATTATTAGCATCCAAGTACTTATCATCACCATAATAATTAATAGTTACATTATATGAACCGCCGTCAAGACCAGGAACTGATAATTGACCAATTCCGTTTGTAATGTTAACAGCATAGTCAACACCGCCAACATTAACAATAACAGGCCTTGTAACATCATCCGGAGCAGTAACATTAATTAAAACAACACCACCAACAGTAATATCAGTAGTATTAACAGTAATCACAGGAATATGCTTTTTAACTGTGAAATTAGCAGAAGTATGATTACCAGTGTAGTTATTATC
>NZ_JAZRJY010000008.1:0-53102 GCF_045646045.1 Methanobrevibacter sp.
ACTTATTTAAGTAATTTACTATTTTTTATCAATTTATATTAAAATTAAAGAAAAATTGGAATGAATTTCATCGAAGTAAAACTTCAAGTGTAAAAAAATTAAATTTTAAAAAGCCTATAAAATTTTACAGACTCAAAAAAATAAGAAAAATCAGCAGTTTTTACCTGCCTCATAAACTTCACTGCGGATGTCATCCTGCTGGGTTACATCCCCCACAACAGTAAAGACAGCTTTTTCAGCTGGATTTTGAGAAAATCCTATAAAATCACGAATACCTGTTAAAGCGTTTCCGTTTGATGATCCGACAGCTGTGATGATGTAGTAATCCTTGTTTTCAAGGTGATTGAAAATCGGATAGCATCTGTCAAAGAAGCTTTTCAATGTTCCGGTCATTGAAAAGTAGTAAATAGGTGTTGCATATACAATAACGTCAGCATCCATCATATCATCAAGGATTATGGATATCTCATCTTCCTGGAAGCATTCCCTTTCAGGTGTTTTACAGGCCATACAGGCTTTGCATGAACCGAATTCAATATCTTCCAAAAAGTATTTTACTGCCTCATTTCCACCGTCGATAGCTCCCTTTACAAATTCATCACATAAAGTATCGGAGTTTCCTCCTTTTCTTGGTGAAGAACTTATTACAACAACTTTTTTTGCCATTTTATTCACTAATCCACTCTTTAATTTTTTCACTACTCTCAGCGCCGGTCAGTCTTAAGCCTTTTGCAAAGTTCAAATCGGGATATGTGTCTGCAAGGTCATCTACGCACTTGTCAATGCCTGAACCTCCTGAAGTACAGAATGCCTTAATCGTTTTTCCGCTTAAATCAACACTTTCAATGAATGTGTTGATAATTGTAGGTGCTGTATACCACCATACAGGAAAACCTATTACAACAGTGTCATATCCACTTACATCAGTGCTTTCAACTATTGGCGGCCTGAAAGATTTGTCATTCATCTCTTTGGTTGATCTGGAGTTTTTGTCTGTCCAGTCCAAATCCGCCGGAGTATATATTTCCTGCGGAACAATTTCAAAGATATCATAATCATTTTCGCTGGCTATTTTCTCTGCAAGATTTTTCGTTACTCCACTTGCAGAAAAGTATGCAATTAAAACTTTTGACATTTTTTCACCTATATACTTATTGATTTTAATTATATATAATTGTTTACTTCCGCAACAATTAATACTACACAAATAATATAAGCAAACAAATTCAAAATATATAACATTATAAGTTATTGAAGGTAAATATAATGAAAAAACCCGTTGTTGCAATTACAAGACCTGCCGATAGAGCCAAAAAAGCTTGTGAAATTGTAGAGAAATTAGGTGGAAGCACAGTGCTTGCACCGACACTGGATTTAAAACCTATAAATACCGATTCATTAAAGGATTTGGTAAAAAACAAAGATACTCTTGATTGGATTGTCTTCACATCCCCAACAACAATAGATTCTTTCAACATCTTTTATCCGGACTTTTTTGATGAGCTTAACTGCAAAGTTGCAGTCATCGGAAACAAAACCGGCTCACTTCTTGAAAAGCAGGGCGTTACACCGGATTTGATGCCTGATGATTTTACGGCTGAAGGACTTGTTGAAGAGTTTACAGAAAGAGAAATAAGAAATCAGACCATAGGCATACCAAGAACAGCTTCTGCAAGAGATACACTGCCTAAAGGACTGGAAAAGCTTGACAATAATGTTATAATAGCTGAAGCATACCAGTCACTCTTTCCGATGGATGATGAAAGCGTAAAGGAATTGATTTCAAAGATTGAAAACTCAGAAATTGATGCAATTACATTTACAAGTCCTCTGACAGTACACAATTTCTTTAAAATTTCTGAAAACAATGAAAAACTGGCTGAAATGTTATCAGATAAGTTATTAACAGTTGCAATCGGCCCCATTACAGGCAAGGTCCTTGACGAATACGGAGTTGAATATATTTACCCTGACACTTACACAGTTCCAGACATGATGGAATTATTATTCAGCACATGGAGAGATTCTAATGGAAGATAAAATAAGTATTATCCTACCAATATTCAATGTTGGCGACCACCTTAGGGGAGGAATCGACTCTTTAATCAACCAGACAATAGGAAATGAAAATTTGGAAATTATCATGGTCAATGACTGCTCAACTGACGGATCAGACAAAATCATAGATGAATATGCTCAAAAATATGACTGCTGTATCGCAATTCATCATGAAAAAAACTCAGGAGCAGCATATACGCCACGTAACACAGGAATTGATGCCTGTACAGGTGACTACATAATGTTTCTTGACCCTGACGACAGATACGTGCCTGACTGCTGTGAAACCCTATACAATGCAGTTACCGAAAACAATGCCCAGATGGCTTTTGCAAGGTTCAGGAGAATATTTGAATATGGAGGATATGTCCAAAAGTGCTATTCACCATATGAGGATGATTTGGAACATGCATATCCCGACGAAACCTTTGAAACCGCCAACTTTTTAAACGTTTCCGATTTCGTATGGGACACATTCCTTGAAAGAATGGTTTATGGAAAAGAGGTGAAAGGAACATACAGCAGAAATGGACCTATTGACACAATAATCATAGACAATATTGAAGAAGAGCCTGACCTTTTGAAGATGGCACCTTCCGTATGGAGTAAAATTTTCAGAAGAGATTTGATTATGGACAACAACATCCGTTTCCAGCCGTTCATATCCGGAGATGATTTGGCATTTACCCTGGAAGCCTTCCTAAATTCCAAAGGAATCGTCTATCTGAACAATTACATGTGCTACGATTACTACATAAGAGACCTGCCTGACGACAAGTCAATTACCAATAATGTCAATGTCAGACTGCTTGATGAACTGATGGAGTCCTACATCTACTGCAGCAGAAAAACAAAAGAATTTTCAAAAAATATCCAGAACATTTCAGTAAATCCCCACCTCCTGCACTGGATGAACACATGGAGAACTTCACCGTTTACCAAAGCGGAAAACAGGCTTCTTTTAAAAAAGGTAAATAAACTTAAAAAAATACATCAGACTGATATGAAAACCAAAATGCTGATGTCTTCAATGACAACTGCAATAGAATCTTCAATCTATACTTCAAAAGCGTGATATAATGGAATATGATTATGTAATAGTTGGAGCCGGCTTATCCGGCCTTACAATAGCGGAAAGAATAGCTAACGAACTGGATGAAAAGGTACTTATTATTGAAAAGAGAGACCACATCGGAGGAAATGTATATGACTTCTATGATGACGGCCTTTTAATTCAAAAATACGGACCTCATATATTCCACACAAAAGAAAAAAAGGTTTATGATTACCTATCAAAGTTTACCGAATGGATCGACTATGAACACAGGGTTTTAAGCTATGTTGACGGCAAGCTGGTGCCTATGCCCATATGTATAGATACGTTAAACAAGCTATACGATTTGGATTTGGACGAGGAATCAATGCGCAAATGGATTGATGAAAACAAAGAAGACATTAAAGAAATAAAATCCTCAGAAGATGTTGTTCTTGCAAATGCGGGACGTGACATTTACAATAAACTATTCAAAAACTATACAGAAAAGCAGTGGGGAACATCAGCTGCAAACCTGAGCCCTGCAGTCATTTCAAGAATCCCATTCAGGTTTAATCATGACGACAGGTACTTTGAAGATGCATATCAGGGAATGCCTAAAGATGGCTTTACGAAAATGTGTGAAAGGATGATTGAATCCGACAACATACATGTCGGGCTCAAATCAGACTACAAAAAATACATTAACAGAATCAAATATTCAAAAAAATTAATTTATACAGGTCCTATTGATTACTTTTACGATTATAAATACGGAGAATTGCTTTACAGATGTCTGAATTTTGTTTATGAAATTCTGGATGAGGATTCCTATCAGGAAGTGGCGGTTGTCAACTATCCGAACGACCCTTACTTTACAAGAATTACCGAATTCAAGAAACTTACCGGACAGGACATCAAGGATAAAACTGCAATCATGAGAGAATATCCTGGTTTCAACGGCGAGAAATGTTATCCTTACCCGACACAGGAATATCTTGACAAATTTAAATTGTATGAAGCTGAAATGGAAAAAGAGGAAGACGTTATCTTTGCAGGACGTTTAGCCAAATATAAATATTATAATATGGATTTAGTTGTTAAAGATGCACTTGAAATATTTGAAAAGGAGATTAAATAATGATTACTATCTGGCCACAATACTTAAACAAAAATTTATCCCTGTCACAAGGAAGAAAAATATCAAAAGAAGATGCGGTTTCAGACCCTACACTGTCAGAAATTGAAAAAGCCCTAAAAAGACTTGGCTTAACATATACAGTTGACAAAAACAGAGCATATCCAGGAAAATGGTATGAAAAATCCGGCCGCGTTTTGGTCGAATATGACAAAAGCAAGTTAGAACTCATAAGAGAGGTTAGTTTAAAAATCAAAGAAAGGAGGTAAATCAGATGGAAATTCCTCCTTTAATGTCTGAACTATATAAACAGGCAAAAGAGCTGATTGAAAAGTCATCCGACATCAAGATTTATACTCACATTGACTGTGACGGAATTTGTTCAGGAGCAATCCTTTCAACAATCCTTGACAGGCTTGGAAAACCTCATGAAATCAGCTTTGTCAATCTGGACGTTCTGGACAATATCGATTTAAAACATGAACTTACCATCTTTTCAGATTTGGGTTCAGGACAGTTAATTGACACCAAAGCCACCGGCAAGAATAACATTCTAATCCTTGACCACCACCCCCCATTAAGAGACCTTGACTACGGAAAGGGCAAGGACTATACCTATCTTGAAATCAATCCCATCCACCACAGCATTGACGGATCATACTTTGTCTGCGGCGGAGGACTGTGCTATTTTCTTGCAAAGGAATTCGGATACACTGACCTGAGCTGGATTGGAGTACTTTCAGCAATAGGAGATATGCAGAATACCCACACAGGACATTTTGAAGGATTAAACGACCTTATCCAGTCAGACTCCCTTGAGGAAGGATATCTTGATTTGATAAGAAGTGACCTGAATATTTACGGACGTGAATCCAGACAGCTTTTTATTGCGCTTTCATATTTCAGTGACGTCAAGCTTCCTATAACAAACAATCCAAACAACGCAAAACTCCTTCTTGACAATCTTGGAATCGATTCAACATTGAAAGAGGTACTCCCCGAAGAGCAGGAAGTTCTTGAAAAAATAGGAATCATATGCGAAGCGGGAAAAAGCTTTACATTCGACAGACATGACAGGCGCCTCTTAAGAGAAGAGCTTAAAAGCATTGAAGACAACATGACAAAGGAATACTATTCCCTTAGCCCTGATGAAAGAGATAATGCATCCATCGACATTTCAAAACTGCTGCCGTCATATCTCAACAAAGAGGAATACGAACTTCTCAAAGAAATCAAGGAAGAAAAGATTCAGCGGAAAACACTGTCTGATTTGACCAACGAAGAAAAGGGCAAGCTGTACAATGCATTATATAAAATGATTAAAAAGGAAATTCCTAAAAAATACCACAAGCACATTAACAAGGTTTTAATTGGAGATTCATATACTTTCCTTTTAGAGGATGACGGATTTTTAAGAGACGGTTCTGAATTTTCAACTGCAATGAACGCATGCGGCAGAAATCATCAGGAAAAAATAGCTATGGAAGTTCTCAAAGGCAACCGTGACTGGGCTCTTGCAGAACTTATGGACATAAGCAAAATGCACAGAATGAACCTTTCCAAGGCAATAACAAAAGTTACCGAAGAAAACAAAATCATCGAGCTTGAAAATATGCAGTATTTTGACGGAACAGGCATCAAGCCGGAAATTGTCGGAACGGTTACAGGGATGATTTTAGGCTACTGCAACTGGAAAAAACCTATTATCGGCTTTACAGAGGTTGAAGACAGTGATGATTTAAAGGTATCACTTAGATGTTCACGTTTCCTGACATATGCCGATGATGATGGGGAAGGAATCCATTTCGGAAATATGATTCGCGAGGTATCCCGTGAAATTGGAGGTACCGGAGGTGGACATGCAATGGCATGTGGTGCATATATTCCTCTTGACAAAAAGGATGAATTTATACAAAAGTTTAATATATCATTAAATCAAAAAATATCAATATAATTTTATAAATTTATCAAAAAGAATTTAAAAAATTATAGGGGAATGAAATTATGAAAGCTTTTAAGAAAAGAGGTGCGCTAACACACTTCCAAATCCTCAGTGAAATCTCTAAACAAGACCCGCACCTAAAACAAAAAGATTTGGCTCAGAAATTGGGCATTACTATCCAGGCTGTTTCCGAAAACATCAAAACTTTAATAGAGTTAGGCTACATCACCTCAAAAGACGGAAGATCACCTTATAAAATAACACAAAAAGGTATCGATAAAGTAAAAAGAGATGCAATTAGCTTAAGAAAATATTCAGATTCCGTATTGGAAACAATGAATCATTTCAAAACAATTTGGCCAGCTATTGCTGCTGAAGATTTGGAAAAAGGGAAAATCGTTGGTCTTTATATGGAAGACGGTGTTTTATATGCCCACAAACAGGATGAAAACGCTAACGGTATTGTTCTGGAAGCTGCTGAAGCAGGATCAGATGTTGCTTTGACCAATTTAACAGGTCTTATTGACATGACTGTCGGAGAAGCTACCGTAATTAACCTGCCGACAATCAAGGAAGGCGGATCAAACACTACCAATTTGGAACTTATTAAAGACGTTTATGAAAACGGTACAAAAAGCGGTGTCAAAATAGACAAGGTAGCTGTTGCAGGTACTATTGCAAGAGTAGTTGCATCAAAACTTGCTTTGGATATTGACATTGAATTTGCAGCCCCACAGGCAACTGCAAATGCTGCACGTAAAGGATTGAATGTCCTGGCGTTATGCGTTGGAGACATGACCAAATCATTTGTACGCGAACTCGAAGCTGAAAAAATCAAATACAATATTATAGATGGAAGAAAATAATTATTCTTCCCTTATCATTTTTAACAATGCGGCTGCAATTTCTGCAGCATCCATTTTAGATGATGTTATCACACGGACATAATCGTCCAGGTCATTATTTTCTATAAGGACACGAACATCATCCATTACTTTTTTATTTTTAATTCTCTCAATTTCCTCATGACTTGGAATCTTTTCGTTTTTTATGTTTATGTTATATTTCTTTCTTATCTTAACAAGGTCATGGGATTCATAAGGAGCTACAATGTTAAATGCGTAGCCTGAATCTCCAGCACGGGCAGTGCGGCCGATTCTGTGAATATAGTCTTCAGGATTTTGAGGAATGTCATAATTTACGACAACATCAATTTCGCTGACGTCAATTCCTCTGGCTGCAATGTCGCTTGCAACAAGAATGGAAATATTTCCGTTTCTAAACTTGTTCATTACCTTGTCCCTGACCTTCTGGGTCATGTCACCGTGAATGCTGTCAACCTTATATCCTCTTCTTTTAAGATTGCGGTAGACAAAATCAACACGTCTTCTGGTATTGCAGAATATCAGCCAGAGATTAAAGTCATGATATTCAATCAGCCTGCACAAATCATCGATTTTATCCCGGTCATCGCTTTTGAAATAATACTGCCTGATTTTGGGAATGGTTTTTCTTGAATCGGAAATCTTGATGAACTTTGGATTGTTCTGATAGAGTTTGGTAATTTTCTTGATTTCATCAGGCATTGTTGCTGAAAAGAGCAGGGTCTGTCTTTGCTTTGGAGTGTGTCTTAAAATAAGTTCAATATCATCTCTAAATCCCATGTCAAGCATTTCATCTGCCTCATCCAAAACAACAGTTTCTATGCCAATCAAATCAAGAGTTCCCCTTTCAATGTGATCTATTACACGGCCAGGAGTTCCCACAACAATATGAACTCCCTTGTTCAGCACACGAATCTGCCTTCCGATGGCCTGGCCGCCATAGACAGGAAGAATCTTTACCTTGTCCATATCGCGAGAGAGTTTTTTTATCTCGTCTGCAACCTGAATGCACAGTTCCCTTGTAGGACAAAGTACAATTGCCTGAGGAGATTTGTCCGGCGTAAAGATTTTATTTAATATGGGAATTGAAAAGGCAAGGGTCTTTCCGGAACCTGTCTGAGCCTGTCCTATAATATCCCTTCCAGCCAATGCATCTGGAATAGCTTTTGTTTGAATAGGAGTTAACTTTGAAAAACCCATTTTATCAATAGCACTTTTAATATCATCATTTATTTTTAAATCATCAAAATTCATTAGTTAAATATTTGAAAAAATTATTATTTAAATTTTAAATATTTTAAAAATCTAATAGTATATTACAAAATTGGGAGATATTTTTATGGATAGGACATCACTGGAAAATATTGTAAATGATATAAACACTGAAGAGATGCTCAGACAAAAGTTAGAGGAAAAAATTTCTAAAGAAATAGATGCAAGAATTGCCTCAGGTTCATATGATGCGTATATCAACAGGGAAGTCGAGCGCAGAATGCAGACCGACGAGGTTAAAAAGATAATTCAGAACCAGGTTGAGGAACAAGTTAAAGTCAAACTGGCTGAGGAAATGGCTGAACAGGTTGTTGAAGATGTTGATGAAATTTTATACACTCGTGAAAACGGTGAAACAATAAACGAACGTGGAATCGACATCGGTTTGGCCCAGGGCCGTCAGGAAGGTATTGAAATAGGTTTCAAACAGGGTTTTGAAAAAGGCCGTGAAGAAGGTATTGAAATCGGACGTGAATCAGGCTATGAAAAGGCTCTTGAAGAATCAGGAGAGGGTTCATACCAGAAAGGACTTGAAGACGGAAGAAAACAGGGTCTTGAAAGGGTTGCACGTACAATGTATAAGGACAGCTATCCTCTCGAAGAGATTACAAAACTGACAGGACTCATATTGAAAAGACCTGCCAAAAAATAGAAAGATTATCCATGAAAAATAAACTAATTTTAATGCAAAAGTACTCCCAGCAGAATCATCCTACAATCAAAAGTATTCAAATAATTGAAGGTAAAAACAATTTCCCCATTAGCTGGTTAAACCAGCAGGGATATTGTGAATACCAGATATATCTCGAATACATGAAAGGTATAAAAACACCAGAAACCAAGTCAATGAGAAAGGGAACAGACATCCACAATGAACTTGAAGAGAAATTCATCGAAAGTGCAACACCGGCAACATTTGATGATGTGGTTGAAATGTCAAAAAGCGAAGCGACAATTTCAAGGGAATGCTTTGTGATTTCAGCTGAGGACGGAATAAGAGGATTCATTGATGAAATATGGATGATGCCAAATGAAATTGTAATAATCGATGATAAACCGGGCACAAGAGCATATCCGTCAACCATAAATCAGGTAAGGGCATACTGCCTTGCATTCAAAAACATGACCGATGATGAAAGACCTATCAAAGGAGCTTTAAGAGAAAGAGGAACAGAAAACATTTTCTGGAGCGAAGAATTTGACGAAAATGCTGAAAAAGAAATCAGATATAAAATAAATCGTATGCACGCCCTTCTGGATGGACAAAAGCCTTTCATAGCTACAAAAAACAAAAACAAGTGCAGGCCATGCAGATTCAGTGCCTGCTGTAAAGAGTGCAAACTATAATCTAAATTGCACGGTTCAATCCTAAATACAATTTATTTTTCTTATACATTTTGTCCAGAATTTCATTCCATTCTTCAACACTTATTCTTCCCTTATTTGGAATTAATGAATCAAGTGATGCCTCGTTAATATTTAAAATGTCAGATAAAATATGTGCAAGTGTTCTTCCGGTTAAGGACAGTTCGTACGGATCGTATCCTGTTACCATCAGTACCCATACATTATCCCTTGAAGAACTGTTGTATTCTTTTTTAAGGGTATCATACCAGTGAGTGATTACGTTTTGGCTGTCGCCGATTTCCCCGTCACCTACTGAAATGTAGTATCCCTCTTCAGTAAAATCAATTGTTTTTATTGCATCAGCGATTTTAGAGTTAAGTTCCGGTGAGTCCAGTTCCAGTTCGAACTCGTTGTTTGTAATGTAGTTTCTGAGATAATTTTCCACTTCTTTTCTGCTTATAAAATATCCTACAGGCTCCAGCCTGTCAGGATCCCGGTCACACAAATCATATATCAAATCCTCATCAACGTCACAGATTTCATATCCGTCAAGCTTGTGTGACTGATACGGTTTGAAGTCAAGACAGTAATTTTCCAAATCGTCCTTGTTTAAATACCAAAGAACTTGAACTCTTTTTATCATATGTATCCTTTATTCTATTTCGTTAACTACAACGGTTTTAGTGAAATAACCTAATATTCTATCATTTCTTTTTAAAAGCCTACCTATAGCCCAATCAAAAATAATCGGGAACCAGAATATTTTTGTTAAGTTTCTAATGAATGCCTGAAGCCAGGAAATTCTATATCCATTTCTGGAAAGCACACGCAAATACATTAAAGACTTGCCCACAGTTGAGCCTTTAGTTTTTTCCAGTACAGTGAAATAAAGCATGATTAATATTGGAACTACAAACTGGAAATAATAAAAAATCGTATACATGCTGTATGGATTGACAAACAGTGAAAGTAAATATGAAACAATCCACATGAACGCAGAAACTACAAAAAAATCTATAATATAAGCAATTACTCTTCTTGTAAACACACTAGCCATTTTAAAACACCTCAGCAGACTCTTGGCACTGGATCAGCTATAGGGGCCTCCAAAATACGTTCACCACCAATCGGAGTGTTGACAATTACATATTCGCCTTCAACAACTTCACCGATAATGGCTGCATTTTCACCGTATTTTTCACCTTTGATGGCTTCAAGGACTTCTTCAGCCTTGTCAGGTTTTACACCCATTACGACCTTACCTTCATTGGCAACTTCAAATGGGTCAATACCCAGCATTTCACTGACGGCATGGACTTCTTCCCTTATTGGAATTGCATCCTGTTCGAGAACAATACCGTTACCTGATTTGGAAGCCATTTCATTGATGGCATTGGCAAAACCTCCACGGGTAGGATCCTTCATTGCCGTAACTCCTCCGACATCAAGAGCTTTCTTAATGATATTCCACATTGGAGCCACATCAGATTTCAAATCAGTATCGAATCCGAAACCTTCCCTAAAAGACATTAAACTCATACCGTGGTCACCCAGGCTGCCTGTAACAATAATCTTGTCTCCAACTTCCAGACCACTGTCACGGACTACTTCACCTTTTTTAGCTATTCCAATACCTGTTGTAACCATGACTATACCGTCAAGCTTGTCCTGAGGCATAACTTTTGTATCACCCGTAATGACTGCAACGTCAACCTCTTCACAGGTTTCATTAAGGGATTTCATTATCCTGTCCAGGTCTTCTATAGGAAAACCTTCCTGCATAATGATTGCATTGGAAATAGCTAAAGGTTTAGCTCCCATTACTGAAACGTCATTTATTGTTCCGGCGGCTGAAATTCTACCGATATCTCCACCGGGGAAGAATAACGGGTCTATTGTATGACCGTCTGTAGTCATGACAATTTCATAATCCCCCAATGGAATGGATGCACCATCATCCAAAGCATCTAAACTGATACCGCCATTCACACTTTTTTTAGTAATATTATCTAGTATAGTGGATGCGATTAAATTAGCCATCACTTCTCCACCAGCACCATGATTCATATTAATTTTATCATCTGACATATTTTATCGCCTTAGGAAAATATATATTAAAACAAGTATATTAAATTAGTCATGGCTTTGTAGAAATCCTCATTTTTTTGAATTTGTGCTGATTTGTAAATGTGGTATATTGTGTTTTTGAGTTTTGTTTTTTTATTTATTTTATATTTAAAGACATATGAGGCCTTAATGTGCGGTTTATCCATGGATTAATCTATTGTTGCAAATGGATAAGTGATATTTCAAGCCATTTGGATTTCATCTGATATTGAATATAATATTTATAAATGGTTTGTTAATACATATTAATAGGAAAACAGAAGAATATACCTGATTCATCATAATAAGCACAAGATTATATTTGGGCACAAAACAATATGATTAAGGTTAAAAAATAATTTAAGGAAATGTCAAATGTCATTCATAGCAAAAATAGCTGAAAAAATATTAATGTCTACAAAACCTGCGTACATGGATTCGCAAGAGGCAGTTGATGAATTTTTAGCTACCAAAAAAGATAAGCCACCTAAAAGCATATTTAAAAGCTTTGATTTTAATGGAATGGAAGTATTTAGTTTTGGAAATAAATCCAGCTCAGATAAAACAATCATATTCATGCATGGAGGTGCTTACGTCAATGAAATCAACTACCAGCACTATTTGTACTGCTATATATTGGCCCGTAAACTCAACGCATATGTATTGGCACCTGTTTATCCGCTGGCTCCGAAACATACCTATGAAGAATGCTTTAATCTCATCACTGATTTATATAAGGAATATGCTGAGGATAACATAATACTGATGGGGGATTCAGCCGGTGGAGGATTCGTTTTATCATTTGCACAATATTTAAACACTACTGATCTGGCCCAGCCGAATAATATTGTGGTGTTTTCTCCATGGGTTGATATTTCAATGGCTAATGAATATGATTCTGATTCTGATCCTATCTTAGGTGATGTTGGACTGAGACAAATCGGCAAGTCATGGGCTGGAGATTTAAGCACAGCTGATTATAGGGTAAGTCCATTGTTCGGAGATAATGCAAATCTGACCAAAACACTAATTTTCGTTGGTGAAAATGAGATATTCTATAATGATATTTTAAGATACCATGAAAATCTTGAGAAAAGCAATGTGGAATCACGGCTGATTGTAGGCAAATCTCTTTTTCATATTTATCCTTTGTTTCCGATTCCTGAAGCTAGAGATGCATTAAAAGAAATAAAAAAAGAGCTAATGTAATCATCTCATGTAAAGAATATATTTTCCGAATTTAGGAATTCTATAGATGATTGCTGCAGCGGTGAAACTTAATATTATTAATAGTATCCATAAGATTATGGCTTTTACAGGTTCGCTGAAAGGTAACATGACTACAACCGGAAGCAGCGGCAGTCTAAAAAGGTTATGTATTAAGAATACTGCGAATGAATATTTGGATAATATTTTAACTTGACTATAGAACCTAACGCTTTTCATTCTGGAACACAATTCAAATAATGCAAATGAACCAAGTAAAATGAATGGGAATTCATACCACAGGAAGAAATTATGTCCTCTTATAAATGCATAGTATTGGAAAAGAACACATATTAAAAATGAAACGATTGTAAGTATCCATAATTTGTATTTAGCTATGTTTTTGAACATTCCCCTTTTAACCAGATATCCTAAAAGTATATAAATTCCATAAACTCCTCCACTAAAACCAAGAGAATATTGTATGGTTACATTTTTAATGTTTTCAATTTCGCAAAATGCTGTAATGAAGGGCATTACAAATGCCAAAAGTGAAAATACTAACAATGCCTGGAAAATGATTTTATCATCAAAATGTTTTAGCGCACTTGCAACAAAAGGTATTGAAAGATACATTCCTATAATCATTGGCATATACCACATATGGCTGAAAAATAAAGTTCCAGCTTCTATCGGATTGACAGCAGGACTGGAAACAGTTACTGCTTGAAGAGACAGAATATATATGATTATCCAAATGACAGTAACAATAATTAAGGCTTTACAGTTTTTTGACCAGAATTTTTTGGTATATTCGTTATCATAACTTCTGTCAAGCAACAAATATCCAGTAATCATTAAAAAGAATGGAACTCCAATACGGCCAATGAAAAGAGAAGCGAAATTAAATATTCTGGAGGTTAGAGTATAATTTAAGATAGCATCAGATGAAATAATAAAAATTCCATCGGCAGCATGAATATATAAAACAGTTAAAATAGCTATAGCTCTTACAAGATCAATCCATTCTATTCTAGTTTTAGCCATATTGTTAATTTCTCCCAATTTATGATAACATTTTTATATTTAATTATTATTAAAGTTAATGTGAAAATTTCATCACATCTTTAATTTTCTAAGATTTATCTGCAAAGATTGTTTTTTAAATCTATTTTCTGAGAGTTTAATACTTATTCGTTATATTTTTCAATAATTAAATGTGTTATTTCAAATTTAAAAAAAAATTAAAGTAATTAAATCGCAAAGATTTAAAATCCAAGCATTTATGAAAAAATTTTTTGCGAAAGTAAAAAAAAAATAGTAAAAAAAGAGTAAAGATAAATTAATATCTTTAGATTAAAATTCCGTTAACAACACCATCTTGACCAGGTCTAGATGTTACTTTTGCATTACCTTCAGGAGTTTCTACAACTGCACCTTTAGTAATAATATTCCTTCTTACGTAGTTAGGGTTTGCGTCGTTTTCGATTACTCCTAAAATATCGGTAACTTGAGTTTTACCGGATTTAACATCAGTTAAATTGATTTTATTAGCAGTAGCTAATCTGAGTTTTTCGTTTCCGCCACGAGTACGGATTTTTCTTAATCTTTTTTCGTCTACTCTAGTTTCAGCAGGATCTCTTCCTAATTCTGATTTTCTTTTTCCACGGTTTGCAACATTTCTTGCACCGGATGGACTTCTAGTTGATTTTCCTTGAGAAATTGCCATTATTTCACCTAATAAATATAATAAATAATACAATAATCGCTGTCAATAAGTCTCTTTTCTGTAAACTGCAGGACAAGAAAAATAACAATTTACATTATGAGAGCAAAAAAGAGTCTTAATGAATAATGATAATAAAATATTACTTTTTCATTATATATAAACTTTATTTTTTTAGGGATTTTTCATCATCATTGGAGACAAAGGAAAATTTTAGATTACAAACCGGACAGTAATCCTCATCTATCAGCGTACCTCCACAAACGGGACACTTGTCCTGTGATGAAGACACATATACAAACTCCTGCTCATCAGAGATTTCAGAAGGAAATATCGGTTCCATATTTCTGGATATTTCTTCAGTTTTAGATTTAGCAAGTATTTCATCAACAAGAAAGTCAAAATCATCTTCACTGATATTGTCATCACCGCTTGCAGCCAAAATCCTGTCAATATCCTCATCAGTGATTTTATCGCCCAAAACATCCTTAAGCAAAACGATTAAATCATTGTCTTCTATATAGTATTCCTCTTCCATAAAAATAGTATGTGGATAATAACTTATATTATTTATCCACAAAATCGAAAAGTTTGTCTTTAGGCTCCAGTTTTTCCAGTACCTCATCAGGAATCTGAACATCATTGAAATCATAGTCCATATCCTCAACAGGTTCATTGGGAAGCATGTCTTCAGGATTTTCAAAGATATAGTCTGAAATATTGTTCTTTAGATTGGCTATTATTTCATCAACATCCACCTCTTCATCCTCATACTCATATGCAAACTCTTCCTTTAGCTCCTCATCCAGCTCGTTTAAGTAACACATTTTATCACCTTTAATTAGCTTTGATTTCATAGCTGACTTCAGGCATTTCAAATATGTTAAAAGACTTATTGGAAAAGATCTCCCTATCGGCTATAGAAAGCCTGAAACAGATTTTATCCTCTCTGCATTCAATCAGTATTGACACATCAGGATTTTTCAAAATTCCTTTTTCAACGTTTAAAACATTGGATGCATTGTTAATATGAACAGAAACCGGAAATCGGTTTTTATCGATGTTTAAAAATATTCCATCAGCTATGTCATAATTTGCATAGTATCCATTTTTGTCAGATATCTTTGCAACAAAGGTATCGTTTATCTCATCATAACTTGAAATCATTTGTTTAGTTTCCATAATATCAAACCTCTAACCAATATTATATTATAAAAAAGATATAAATCAATTCCAAGAGCATTTGAAGAGTAATAATGTAATTTTTCAGGGAAATATTTCCATATCAGGAGATAAATATTTCCCCCAAGTGGAAAAAATTGTCTTTAAAAAAATCTGTTAAAATTTTTAATTCTGTTAAAGAGTGCTGTCATGAATTATTTTATTTTGAATAATTTTCATTTTTGATTTAAAAAATTATCAAATAATTTCTAAAAAAAAACAGCAATATATTCTGTGATTAATGAATAAAAATATATGAATATCCTAAAACTTGAACATACAAATATGATTAAATAGATTGTTACCTAAAAAATATAATTGAATAATAATAATAATATTTATATATTAAACTATCTAAACTACACATTAGAGGTGAATATTATGAATAAAAATATAATAATTGCTATCTTGGTTGTCATCATAATCGCTGCAGGTGCCGCTTTTATGTTTGGACAAATCGGAAAGACAAAAACCGAAATAAAAATAATAAATAATGAAACTTTTCAAAATGGGGAAGCAGTACAGTTTGAACTGAAAGATGATAAAGGTAATGCAATTGCGGGTCAAACTTTAAATATTACATATAATAACGGTACTGAAAAATATTCCGTAACTACTGACGATAAAGGTAAAGGCCATCTGATGATTAGTGGGGAAAAAGCCGGAAAATATGAAATTGAAATAAGTTATGCTGGAAATGACAAATATGCACCATCCACTGCTAAAGATGTCATCACCATTACAGATGATTTAGCAGACAATTTAGCTAAAAAAACCCCTGGAAAATCTGTTGCATCCACTAATGATTACAACAATAAACCTAAAAATAATAATACTGACCAGAATTTAAATAACACTCCAGACAATCCATTCCCTGGAGACCCTGGAACTTACTTCATACCACAGCTTGAACTGTGGGTAAGATCTTCCGATAATGTAGTTATTGATGCGCCTAACGGTAAAGGAATAGGCTTAACCGTTACCGAATGGATTGCAACCTACGGACCAGGCTCAACCAACAGTACTAACCATAACAATAGTACAAAGTAGAGATGATTCATTAAGCAATCATCTTTTTTTCTTTTTTTCTATGATTTTAGTTATTATACATACATCACAACACAAAACCAAGTCTGATTTTCAAAGTGCTGTCAGTTAATGTAAATGTCACACAATTAAATTAAAAATAGAAAAGTAACTATCAATTTAATTGAGCCAGAATTTCATTATTTCATAGGCAAATGATGTGCAGAAAATCGTTGCCTTTAAAAAACTATTTTAAATACTTTTATCAAAAATATTCACAATGAAAGAAACACCGGAACAGCTCCAACTGGAAGCGGAAATAAAATCTCAAGCACAAGTCTTTTTAAAGGATTTCAATGCAGCATTGCCTGAAAGTATGGAACTTGAATACGAAGGATTTTACAGAAGAGGATTCTTTGTAACTAAAAAAAGATATGCTGTTATTGAAGACGGAGAGATAATAGCTAAAGGACTGGAATTAGTTAGAAGAGACTGGGCGCCGATTGTTAAGGAAACTCAGGAAGCTGTGCTTATGGCACTGCTCAGTGAAGGGAATGCCGAAAAAGCAATCGAAGAGGTTAAAAAAGTGCTTAAAAGAATCAGAAAAGGAGATGTTGAAAACAAAGAATTAATCATCCATACCCAAATCAACAAGCCACTGAAAGAATATAAACAGGTGGGGCCTCATGTAGTTGCTGCCCAGATTATAGAGGAACACGGAATCAAGGTAACAAGAGGCACAATCATCCAATACATTATAAAAAAAGGAAAGGGTTCAATAAGCCAGAGAGCTGTTCCATACGAATACAGTGAAGGCGTTACCTATGATAAGGACTATTACATCAACAATCAGATAATTCCTGCTGTCGGACGTATAATGGAACCTTTAGGCTATTCAAAAAAAGATTTGCAGGACTTGGCTGTCGGTGAAAAACAGCAAAGCCTGGATGCGTTCTTTTAACTACAATATAGTATTTACATCACCGATATTTTCAATGACGGTAATGTCCAGTTGTTCTTTTTTAATATATTCCCTGTCTTCTTCAGTAACATCGGAATTTACTAAAATAGCACTCATGCCCGCATTGACTGCACCTAAAGCATCTTCCCTAAACTTGTTTCCAATCATTACTGATTTTTCAGGGTCCCCGTTCATTTTTCTTAGGGCAACATCATAAATCAACCTGTCAGGTTTCTTTTTGCCGACTTCTTCAGAGGTGATTACCTCATCGAAAAATGAATAAACATTCAGACGGACAAGTTTTTCCCATTGTTTGATTGTAATACCATTGGATATTACTGCTAAACGATAGCCCTGACTTTTAAGGTAAATCAATGTATCAATAGTATCAGCAAAAGGTCTTAAAAGTGCCATCTTAACGTTATGATAAGTAATCATTCCCAAAGCAACAAGCATAGGATCTTCATGGCCCAGAACAACTTGTGTCAATACGTTGAAATGCTGTCCATAATTGGAACCTTTTTCACGAATGATTGTTTTTAAAACACCATAAGCTTCATCCTTATCCAAAGGCAATCCATTGTCAACCATCAGTTCAATAGCTGCCTTTCTTGCAGTTTGTGCAAAAGTGGAAGTATCCAATAATGTATCATCTACATCAAAAAATACAACACGGTCATCTTCATTAACTATATCTACCATATTAACCCCCCTTATTGAAATCAAGCTCCAAAGTGACAGGACAATGGTCTGAACCATAGACATCACTTAAAATAGCAGCTGATTTAACATTATCTTTAATTTCCTCATTAACATAAAAATAATCAAGTCTCCATCCGGCGTTTCTTTGCCTGGCACGGGTACGATAACTCCACCAGGTGAAATTGTCCTCACCTTCATCAAACATACGGAACGTATCGACAAAACCCGCTTTCTCAAGTTCATCAAGCCATGCACGCTCTTCGGGAAGATAACCTGATTTTCCTTCACAATTTTTAGGATTATAAACATCAATAGGATTGTGTGCAATATTATAATCACCAGTGATTACAAGGTTTTTGCCCTGACTTTTGAGTTCTTTCAGCTCATCAAGCAAAGCATCACAGAAAGCTACCTTAAAATCAAGTCTTTTAGCTTCCATTCCGCTGTTGGGGAAATATATATTGTAAAGAATAAAGTCTTCAAATTCTACTTTCAAAACTCTTCCTTCATTGTCAAGTTCTTCAATTCCCAATCCGCGGCTGACATCAACAGTTTCAATTTTAGAGTAAGTTGCAACACCGCTGTATCCTTTCTTTTCGGCCTCATTAAAGTAAGAGTCATATTCATCAACATCAGCTAATTTCTTAGGAATATCCTTTTTGGTTGCTCTTACTTCCTGAAAATTGATAATATCTGCATCAGTATTATCAAACCAATCCCAAAATTCATCTTTTTTAGATACTGCCCTGATTCCGTTAACGTTCCAAGAAATTAACTTGATTGACATTATAATTTCACTCCATCATCTAGGTTAAGCTCACGCAACCATTTAATATCACTTTTATAAAGCATACGAATGTCAGACACATCGTATCTAATCATTGCCAGCCTTTCAATACCTAAACCGAATGCAAGAGCAGGTTTGTCAATTCCCAAAGGTTTCAATACTTCAGGTCTGAACATTCCGGCTCCACCGAGCTCAATCCAGCTTTCTTTTTCCTCCAAATAAATTTCGGTTTCAGTAGACAAATAAGTATAAGGGAAATATGCAGGTCTGAACCTTACTTCAAATCCTAATTTTTTATAAAATTCTTTCAGAGTACCTAAAAGATTTTGGAAACTGATTCCTTCATCGCAGACTAATCCTTCAACCTGATGGAACTCAGGAAGGTGCTTATAATCGAAAGTTTCTCTTCTAAATACTCTGCCAACAGAAAACATTTTGATTGGCGGTTCGAATTCATATAAATGTTTGGTTGAAATTCCGGTAGTGTGTGTTCTTAAAACACTTTGGCGTGCAATGTCTTCACTCCAGTCATATTGCCAGCCGATTGAACCTGTTCCCCCACCGTTTTCATGAGTTTCAGCAGTTAATTTAACCAGATCAGCATCCGGCAAGTCACATGTCAGAGGATTTTTCAGATAAAACGTATCCTGCATTTCACGGGCTGCGTGGTCCTGAGGCTGGAAGAGTGAATCGAAGTTCCAGAATGCAGATTCAACATAGTCTCCCTTGTCTTCAGAAAATCCCATATTCAAAAAGATTTCACGAATTTCATCAATGATTACTCTTAAAGGATGTTTTTTTCCTGCAAATACTACTGGAGCTTCAGCATTAATATCATATGGACGGTACTGGAGATTTTTCCATTCCCCATCTTTTAACTGCTGGTGTGTTAATTGAGTAGCCTGTTCCTGTATGGTGAATCCGTGCTTAAGTATTTCTTCACCTTTAGGTAATATTTTAAAAGAATGTGAGGTTTCTTTTTGAACATTTAAGATATTTTTCCTACCTGTAAGTTTTAAAAAACCATCCCTTAAATCATCAGTGAAAAGTTTAACTCCATCTGCATTTGATTTAAGATAATCCAAAACTTTTTCATCAGCACCGAGCTTATCTGCAAACTCCATACCAAAATCTGTGATGTTAACTACACCTTTATCAATTTGAGCCCAATCCTTACGGCGTAACCATCCGAGAGCAATATTTGCCTCTTTTTTATCAATTCCTGTTTCATTGGCCAAATCTTTCATATGAATTTGATTTTTTTGGGCTAAAACATCCAATATTTTTCTTTCAGGAAGACCATGTTCTGCATAATTAAGACCATCTTCGGTTAAGGAATATATTTCCTGAACTTCCTTGTCAACTTCAATTATATCTTTAGATGCAAGAGAACCTGCAGCACTCATAACAGATTTAATATCCATACCGCTGCTTTCAGAAATTTCTTCAGGAGTTGCTTTGGGATTTGCCTCCAGCTCTTTTAAAAGTTTCTTTTCATAAATATGTAATTCGTTAATGGTTTTTTCAATATCCTCACTCATTTAAACACCATAGTAATTATCATTAATAATATTATAATATCTATTTTAATTTATTAATAAAGATATTGTAAAAATATGTAAAAAGTTAATTTTAAAAAAAAATTATAATTATTACCAAATAATTTTTAAAGTTCAAATACAAAAAGTCCATATGCAGATGATTATTATGGAAGCGAATGAAGATATAGATTTAATTGTAAATCACCCCAAAAAGGCAATTAACAAGTTGGCAGTCCCGATTATTATAAGTAATCTGTTTATGATGATGAACAATATTATTGATGGTGTATGGGTTGGAGGACTTGGTTCCGGTGCATTAGCTGCAGTCGGATTTGTAACACCACTTTTTTTAACCTTAGTTGGATTTGCAAATGGTCTTGGGGCAGGTTCCAATAGTCTAATCGCAAGATGCATCGGAGCTAAAAAATATGAAGCTGCAGGAAACGGCGCAATCCACTCAATGATGCTGAGCATAATAGTGACCATAATAACAACAATACTTCTATTAATAATTATAAAGCCGTTACTGCTTCAGATGGGAGCCGGGGAAGTAATTGAAGATGCTTCAAATTACGGATATATCATAATGACAGGAAGCTTTTCTATCTTCATACCTGCAATGATGTCTGCAATATTCAGATCACAGGGTGAAATCAAAAGGGCATCATATCCGCTGATGTATACGGCAATAATCAACATGATTTTTGATCCGATATTTATTTATGTCCTGAAATTAGGTGTCAGCGGAGCTGCAATAGCTACAGTAATATCTGCAGCAATTCCAATGTTTCTGATGATGTACTGGATGTTCGTCAAAAAAGACAGCTTTTTAAAAATAAGCATGAAAGAGTATAAAAGAGACTTAAACATATATAAGGACATTCTGGTTGTGGGAATTCCTGCAAGCATCGAACAATTTATTTTGTCATTCGTATCTATTTTAATGAATTACTGGCTAACATTGCTTTCAGGAACAATTGCCGTTGCATCATATACTGCAACATGGAGGCTGATTTCAATCGGAATTGCACCACTAATCGGTATTGGAGTAGCAACATTAACAGTGGGCGGTGCCGCATATGGTGCCAGAAATTATAAGAACATGAAAATAGCTAGAAATTATGGTATTAAGCTAGGTTTAATATCTTCCATCATAATCTGTGCTTTCTGCTTTATTTTTGCAGAGCCCCTATCCCACATATTTGCATATTCCGCAAGCAGTGAAATCCTATCTTTAAGAATAACCGAAGCAATTCGAATCCTATGTTTCTTCTTATTGGCGATGCCTTTAGGTGTAATAGCTGGAAACCTATTCCAGAGTATGGGAAAAGGAACAATAGCTTTAGTCTTTACAATTTTAAGGTCATTAATTCTTGAAATCCTATTTGCAGGGTTATTCGGATTTGTTTTAGGATGGAATGATGTTGGAATATATTTCGGTTTAGTCTGTGGAATGGCTGTAGGTTCCATTCTTTCATTCGGATATCTTAACTATTATCTTGTAAAAATAGAAAGTTACTTTAATCCAGTTAAGAATGATTAAAAAATTAGATTTGATTTGAATGGAGTAAATTAAAAATTAATCACTCCAATATTGGGGAAATAATCACCATCCAAGAAGAATCTTTATTCCAATGATGATAAGAATCACACCGCCTATTATCTGGAACTTGTCTCCCAGCCAATTGCCGAGAATGCGGCCAATATATATGCCGACAATGCTGAATGCAAATGCAACTGCACCGATTATCAATGATGAAATCCATATCGGAACATTTAAAAGGGCAAAGGTGATTCCTACAGCAAATGCATCTATACTTGTTGCTATTGCAAGCAGCGTCACTTCCTTGAATGAGAAATTGTCAGTTATTTCATCATCATCTCCTGAAAGACTTTCACGAATCATGTTAAGCCCGACAGCAAGAAGCAAAATAAATCCTATTATCGGTGCAAATGATTGAACAATATCAGATATTGTGCTTACACAGAAATATCCTAAAATAGGCATTATACATTGAAATCCTCCAAAGAACAATCCATAATAAAATATTTCTCTATTCTTAAGATTTTTTTGACTGAAACCTTTTGTCAGAGATACACTGAATGCATCCATTGCAAGAGCTACTGCAATTAAAAAAACAGAAACTAAATTAAATGACATCACTATTACATTATAATTTCATATTATTAAACGATATTGATTCATTATCGGCAATTGAATTATCCCATCAGATTAAAAAATTAATTTAAAGAAAGCAAATATTATTTTTGAAAACAGCTTCTTTATAACATTCAGTTTAATTTCAGGGCCGAAATCGTGGTTAATTAAACCGGTATTTTTCCAGAACTTTTTATCCGCTTCAATGGAATTGTTTGAAACTGCCATGGCTCTCCACACATTGAAAAATATAATATCTCCGAATTTAGGATTGTGCAGCTTATTTGATTCAACATCCTTTCCGAATTTCTTTGCCTCTTTATCTATTTTTGACGTTTCAAGATTTTCTTTGCCTCCGCAGGCCATTGCAATTTTATACACCTTGTTTACTCCCCAATGTCTTAATGTTTCATCAATGTAGGTGGCTACCTTTTTTTGACCGGCACCGGCAGTTGTAACGACAACCAATCCTTTTTTCGTGAAGAATTGAGGTCTGTGGTAAAGATAAGCAGTATGGTCTATGAAATTTTTCAAAAGAGAAGATACGTTCATTGCATAGACAGGTGATCCGACAATAACTGCATCGCACTCTTTTATTTTTTCAACAATGGGCTGAACTTTATCGCGATGAGGACAGCTGTCCTCTCCAATCATTATACAATTCGTACAACCCACACACATTGGAATCTGCTTTTCAATCAAATGGATTTCTTCAAAATCCCCTTCCAGATTACTTATAGCTTGTTTTATAACATCATACGTATTTTTTCTTCTTGGAGAACCGTTAATTATTAAATATTTCATCTAAACACCTAATTGACCTTTCAATACTAGTTTTTCTCTATATTCAAATTTTTTGTCAAATTCATCAACATCATTTTCATCAACATCAAATACATAAGGATTGAAAAATATTCCCCTTTTATTTTTAACTTTGCTTTCATCAAATATTTTTATCATAAAAAAAGGACATTCTTCAGACGTATCTGTTCCATCCAGATACAGATCATAATTTGATGCAGATACAAAATCAAATCTGTGATAATAGTTTTCATCACCAATGACAACAATGAAAGGAATTCCTTTCTTTTCAGCAAGGTTTAAAGTATATTCTATTAGTTTAGACCCCAAACCCAGATTCTGATAATCTTTATGAATAGCAATAGGACCCAATACCACCGCATCTGTTTTTTCATCCCCATAATCCATTGAACCTACAGAATAGTTAATATGGCCTATAATCCTGCCATCACATTCAATAACATAATCCAAATCAGGAATGAAAGAATCATCATCTCTTAAATTATGTACAATATAATGCTCATATGCTCCCGGACGATATACGTTCCAAAAGGAGTCCCTTACAAGATTTTCAACTTCCAGATAATCCTCTTGTGATTCCAGTCTTATCTTAATGTTATTTCCCCCATCATATTTTTACAGAATCGTAAAGCAGCTTAATATGAATTTGTGTCTTTTTGCCAAATTCCACTAGAAATTCTTCATCATCCTGAGGATAATTGACTATAAAATGCTCTATCAACAGAAAGAGACCATAATAATAGAAGGATTCGGCAAGCTGTCTTGAATTGCAATCTGATTTAATCAGTCCTTTTTCTTTCATCAAATCAAAAAGTACAATCCATCCATTAATCGGACCTTCAATTATTGCCTGCTTTACAAATGTTCTGATTTTTTCATTGTGATATGCTTCAACCAAAATGATTCTTGTTATTTTCATCATGTCCTCTTCTTTCAGCCGGTCAATATAAAATTCCAGTCCGAAACTATAGAAATAATCAAAGCCCACATCAAGATTTTCACTTGCCTGAGCTACAGGAATTTCCTCTTTTGTCATTACCCCAATATAATAATTCAATATTGAATCCAAAATTGATTCTTTACTTTTATAATGATTGTAAATCGAACTTTCCTTTATTCCGACTTCTGAAGCAATTTTACGGACAGATACACCATCATATCCATATTTTGAAAACAAATCAATTGAAACGTGAAAAATTTTTTCTTTATTATTCATAACTAACACTTGTTAGTTAAATATTGAACTTAATAGAATATAAAAGTATTGCAAAAAAAATAAAAAAAAGAAGTTAAGGAAATTAAATCCTTAACCTGAAATTGTAACTTTATTTCCAACAGAATAGCCATTATAGGATGAAGTAATGATGTAATTGCCAGGCATTAAGTTGATATTAAGCTTAGCTATACCATCAGCTCCACTTGTACGGGAATATAACACACCATTAATGTTAAATTCTACTTTTTGGCCCGGTAAAGGTTTACCTTGGCCATCCAATACTGTTGCATTGAATGTTGATCCATCCCTATATTTCATAGTCAGATCTTTTGTTACCAAAGTAGACAATACAGTAATGTTGTTTGAAACCATACATCCGTTATAAGTAGCTGTAATTACGTATTTACCAGGTTGTAAGTTAATATTTAATTTAACTTCTCCTGATGCATTGGTTTGTCTGGTGTAGAATACACCATTAATGTTGAATGTTACGTTTTTACCAGCACCGACAGGATTACCAGCATCATCAAGGATTTTAACTACATATTGAGAAGCGTTTCTATAATATTTAGTTAAATCACTGTTGTCAACAATGGAAGATAAAACGGTAATGTTATTAGCTGCTTGTTCACCGGTTTTTGTGTTATATGCAGTAATGACATATTTACCAGGGTTTAAATTAATATTTAATCTAGCAGTACCGTTTTCGTTTGTTTTTCTGGTATATAATACTCCATTGATGTTGAAGTTTACATCAGTATTAGTAAGCGGGTTACCTTCACTGTCAGTGAAAGTTGCATAGTACTGAGTACCGTTTCTATAAATTTTAGTAATATCCTTACCTTCAATAGTACTTAAAATTGTAACATCAGCAGTTTCAGTTAAATTATAACCGTCACCGAGATAGGTTGCGTTAACCACATAATTACCAGCATTTAAATTAATGTTAATTCTTGCTGTACCATTTGCATCAGTAGTTCTTGTGTAGTTTCTACCGTTTATTGTAAAGATAATTGTTTTATTGGAAACAGGATTGCCTAAAGCATCAGTCAATATGAATTCCAATGGTTTTGCATTACCATAGTATTTTTCTAAACCTTCACTTGTAAGGAAGTATTTTTCCATTTTAGGAGTGTTGTTGTAAACTAATGAAGTATCAGGATCATAATCAACGGATGCATCACCTTTTAAATCATTAGCTATTAAGTAGTTATCTTTTACTACAGCTTCAATAGCAGTTACATCAATAGTGTATTCACCCATTACTGAAATGGTATTGTCGGTTATTGTTGCATTACCTAATTTACCTAAAAATGCAGTGGAAGAAGTGTCATTTGATATAATATACATTGTATTATTGTTTACATTTACATCTTTAGAGAATGAGTAAATACCAATTGCAGTATTACCGCCAATTAATATTTTATTTCCTTCAACATTTTCTTCTAATCCAGCTAATTCCATAGCATAAGCATTTTCTGCATAAGCAATAATAGTGTTGTTCACATAATCAGCTGTTACATCACCATTTGACATTGCAGAATAAATTGGATATACAGCACCATTCGCATTAGTTACGAATATATTGTCTTTGACAACACCGCTAGCAGGTCCTTCAATATCAATACCATTAGCATAGAAGTCATCTGACACTACAGTAACAGTATTGTTTTCAACAGCGAAATCTTCACCGGAAATCAATAATCCATAAATATAGGAGTGTCCGTTTGCATTGATTTTATTATTTTTAACACTAGAATTATCTGACTTAATATCTATTGCATAAATGGTATCATAATCTCCAACAACACCATTATATTTTAAATCAATGACGTTACCTTCCATATATAATTCATCAGAATCTACGACAATACCTTCACTTATAGGACTGCTTACCCAGCTTCCATCAGGATTTTGTTTCCAATCAACATAACATGATGGAATAGTAATATTGAAGTTATTACTCTGCACTAATGGTTCAATACAGTCTTTTAAGTTAATCACATTGTTTACAGTATCACCACTGGTGTTACCGACATAAGTGATGTTGTTTTTATATAAACCAATGTCCACACCTTCAGCTAAAACAGCATAGGAATCATCCATACCATTATCTACAACATTTATTTCATTTGTGTTAATTTTAGCAAAACCGTTTTCAGCAACAATACCTCTGGAATTAGAGATAATTTCATTACGTTCAATATCTGCAACAGATCCAATTACATGAATAGCCACAGTCATTGGTTCAAATGAATCGGTAGTTGTGGAGTTTCCTAAGTTTTCACCTAAAGCATTAATCCTATTAATAAAGATATTAAGGTCTTTTGATTTAGCGGCAATACCTGTAGTCTTATTACCCATTACGGTGATAAGATTATTTTGAACATTTTCAGAAGTTCCGCATAACTCCATACCATAAACAATGTCAGACTTAGCAAAAATAGTGTTGTTTAAGTATTCAACTTCCAAGTCTCCACCGTTCATACCGGAGTATATTCCATAAACAACAGAAGGAGATTCAACATCAAAGTAATTATTGCTGACTACAGTATTGGTTGATGCTTCAATTTCAATACCGTTAGCATAATTATCAGATTGGATGATGAAAGTATTGTTATCTACAGCTGAGTCATTAGCCTCAATATATAATCCGTAGATGTAGGAACATCCTACACCAGTAATAAAGTTATCTGAGACATCAACATTTTCTGAATCTTTAATATCAATACAATAAATGGTATCAAATGCACCAATAACACGATTGACTTCAACACCGATTTCATTTCCAATTAACTCTAAATCAGAACAGTTAGTGAATACTAAACCTTCAGAAACAGGGAATTTGACCCAGTTACCGCTTCCTGCAGGAACTTCTTTCCAATCAACAGGACATGATGAGAGAGTAATATTAAAGTCATTATCCAGCACTACCGGTTCAATACAGTCTATTAAGTTAACCGCATTGTTAATAGTATCACCCTCACTGCTACCGATATAGGTTATGTTGTTATCATAAATAGAAATGTCTGAACCTTCAGCTAAAATTCCGTAGGAATCATCCATACCATTATCGAGGACATTTATTTCATTAAGTTCCATAACTAATAAACCGTCTTCAATAACAACACCTCTGGAATTAGAGATAATTTTATTACGTTCCATAAGTGTTTCAGATCCAATTAAATGAATAGCTGCAGTCATTGGAGCGAATGAATCAGTAGTTGTGGAGTTTCCTAAGTTTTCACCTAAAGCATTGATAGTATTATCAAAGATGTTTATATTTTCTGATTTAGCAGCAATACCTGTAGTCTTATTACCCATTACGGTGATAAGATTATTTTGAACATTTTCACTAGTTCCGCATAATTCCATACCATAGACAATGTCAGACTTAGCAAAAATAGTGTTGTTAAGGTATTTAACTTCCAAGTCTCCACCGTTCATACCTGAGTATATTCCATAAACAACAGAAGGAGATTCAACATCAAAGTAATTATTGCTGACTACAGTATTGGTTGATGCTTCAATTTCAATAGCGTTAGCATAATTATCAGATCCAATAATGAAAGTATTGTTATCTACAAGTGAGTCATTAGCCTCAATATATAATCCGTAGATGTAGGAACATCCTACACCAGTAATAAAGTTATCTGAGACATCAACATTTTCTGAATCTTTAATATCAATACAATAAATGGTATCGAATGCACCAATAACACGATTGACTTCTACACCAATTTCATTTCCCCTTAATTCTAAATCAGAACAGTTAGTGAATACCAAACCTTCAGAAACTGGGAACTTGACCCAATTACCGCTTGAAGGAGGAACTTCTTTCCAATCAACCGGACATGATGGTATAAAGATATCAAAGATATTATAATCCACTGCCGGTTCAATACAGTCTATTAAGTTAACCGCATTGTTAATAGTATCACCCTCACTGCTACCTATATAGGTTATGTTGTTATTATAGATACCAATGTCTGAACCTTCAGCCAATATTCCGTAGGAATCATCCAAACCGTTATCAGTAACATTAATCTCATTGTTCGAAACAATAGAAAATGCATTTTCAACAACAATACCTCTGGAATTGGAGTTGATTATATTATACTCAATTAATGAACGAGGAGAGCCAACCAAGTGAATACCGACAGTCATCGGTTCGAATGATTCAGTAGTTGTGGAGTTTCCTAAGTTATCACCTAAAGCATAGATGAAATTATCAAAGATGTTTACGCTTTCTGATTTAGCAGCAATACCAGTAGTCTTATTACCGACTACAGTAATTGTATTCATACCCACATTTTCGTCACTTCCGCATAACTCCATACCATAAGCAATATCTGAATTAACATAAATATTATTTTCTATATATTTGGCCAACAAGTCTCCACCGTTCATGCCGGAGTAAATTCCATAAGCAACAACAGGAGATTCCACATCAATGTAATTATTGCTGATTGCAGCATTGGTTGATGCTTCAATTTCAATACCGTTAGCATAGTTCTCTGATTCTAAGAGGAAGATATTGTTTTCAACATTTGACTCATCAGCTTCAATATATAATCCGTAGATGTATGATAAACCATTACCAAAAATATTATTATTAGTTACATTTACATTTTCTGATTCCTTAATATCAATACAATAAATGGTATCAAAATCACCGACAGCAGAACTGGCGTTAACAGTTACATTATTATTATTTAATATTAAGTCGGAACAGTTAGTGAATACTAAACCTTCAGAAATAGGGAATTTAACCCAGTTACCGCTTGCAGCAGGAATTTCTCTCCAATCAACAGGACATGATGGTATATAAATATCAAAGACATTACCATCCACTGCTGAATCAATACAGTCAATTAAGTTAACTGCATTGTTAATAGTATCGCCAGCAGTGTTACCTGCATAAGTGACATTGTTAAAGAATATACCAATGTCTGAACCTTCAGCTAATATTCCATAGGAATCAGCCAAACCATTATCAATAATATCAATTGTATTACGGTCAATTACAGCCTCAGCTCCTTCAGCAACAATACCGCTGGAATAGGAGTAGATTGTATTACCAAATATGAATGCATTAGAGCCAATTAAATGAATAGCAGTAGTCATTGGAACAAATACATCTGTGGTTGTGGAGTTTCCTAAGTTTTCACCTAAAGCATTGATGATATTATCCTGGATAGCGAGTTCTTTTGATTTAGCGGCAATAGCTGTAGTCTGATTACCTTTAACAATGATTGTGTTTCCAGATACAAATTCATCTGTACCGCATAACTCCATACCATAAACAATGTCTGCAAATGCATTAATTGTGTTGTTGATATATTCAACTTGCAAGTCTCCGCCGTTCATACCGGAATAAATAGAGTATGTAAGATTTGGTGCGCTAGCATAAATTATATTATTGCTGAGAGTAGCATTTTGTGATGCTTCAATTTCAATTGCATTTGCATAATTTTCCTTAGATTCTATCTGGAAACTATTATCATCAATTAACAAACCGTCAGCTTCGACATATAATCCGTAAATGTAGCTATTACCTATAGCAATAATATCATTTCCTACAAATTTAACGTTTTCTGAATCTGTAATATCAACTGCATATAATGTATCATAATCTCCAACGACATCATTAAATGAAATTAAAAGTTCATTATTGGACATAGTAACGTCAGAACATCTATCAATAACTACTCCTTCACTTCTAGGAGATTTAACCCAGTTACCGCTTGCAGGAGGAACTTCTTTCCAGTCAACGTAGCATGATGGGAGGTGTCCATAGATTTCATTATCTTCAATCAATACATCTGATGATGCAGTAACAAAAATAATGTTATTTATTTCCTTACCTGTTGTTTTACCCTCTAAGAAAAATTCACTATCTACTATAGTTAAATTGTTAGCATTTGCTGCGTAAATAACATAAGCATAATTTGGTTCATCTAAAGAATAATCAATATTCATGTTTTCAATAAGGATGTTTGTTACATTGTCCATTAAAATAGCTGAACCCGTAGTTATTTCAGGAGCAACTTCAAGATTCATTTCAAAACCATCTATAGTAACATTATCTGAACTAATGAAAAATGTCATGTCATTTAAAGTTGCATCAATAGCTATAAGAGATAATGGTCTATCAATCATAATTGCATCTACCAAATTATTAAATTCGCCATAAAAGTACAATTCAGTAAAACTGAGGTTTCTGTAATGACCATAGTCATCAAAGAAATTGAAGAAATTTAAAGGAGTGACAATATTGTCCATTGCACTATTGTCGTGTACAGAGTTATTACCATCTGTTTTAACTGCAGCATCTCCTGCGAAGTTAGTAGATTTCAAATTATTTTCTGAAACTTCATTGCCAGTACTTGTTGTTAAATCAATTGCATATTCATCATCAGTTTCAATAACATTCTTTTTAATAGTGTTGTTATTTGATTTAACAGTCATAGAAGATTCTACAACATTATTAGTAAATATAGTGTTTGTAGCACCAGAATTAAGAGTTACTCCACCTGTAGCAATATAATTCTCTGTAAAGACCACATTTGGCTTGGATAATGATAAGGACATCATTTTATTATCTATTACAAGACTGTCTGAGCCTGCAGTAAATGTACCTGTAACCTGATTTCCAGCAACATATGAATTTTCACCGGCAGTGAATGAACATCCTCCTTTTAAAATATTGCCAGTATAGGTGTTATTATATTGGGTAGAAAATGACTGGCCTGCAATACCGCTTCCGCTATAATCAATAGTATTGTCTAAAATTTCATTTTCATTACCTGCAACAACCAATGCCATACACAAAGAGGAATATGTACCGTGAATATAATTGTTTGAAATTATGTTTCCGGTAGGTTCACTACCTGAGTATTTTGCCGGAACATAAGTGGTTATATATACTGCATTTCCACTGTTTCCATTAATGAAAACTTCATTATTTTCAATAGTACAGTAATCTGAATAACCGATGACAAGTATACTTGAACCGGTACCTCCGTTTTCAAAATAGCTGTCTTTAACTGTTACATATCTTGAACCTGCCTGAATACACATGAAACCGGTACCTGATCCGACACCGGACATGTTAGCGACCATATTGATGTTTTCAATTGAAACATCTGAAGCACCGGTCACATAAAAAGCAGAGTTTATAAAATTAATGTCACTTACGTTGGTACCAGATCCGCCAGCTGAAATGTGGAAACATCCGCCAGTAGAATCTTTTTTACCAATTTCATTAAATAACGCATCCTTAGTACTTGAAATGATGTTTACTGGTTTGGTTATGTTTACTTTATAAGCTTCACCAGTGAAAGTACCTTGGAAGTCCAAAGTAGATCCTGCACTGACATTGCTATTCAACTCACCATCAGCAGTGAAATAATTGCTGAATGTTTGATTTGTAATAACAAATGTATCTGCAGCACCTAGGCTTTCATCAATTCCTTGAGAAAGACCAATTTCAGAGACTGATGCATCACTTGCAACAATATCTGAAGTATTATCTGCTGCACTTACTGCATTAACAGCCAAAAGTGCCACCAATACAATAAATAAGCATAAAATTTTTTTATTCAATTTCATGATATCACATCAAATTAGTAAAGAATACTTTAATAAATATTAAATATTCTTTACACTATTATATTTATTTAAAGAAATATATAAAAATTTTGAAAAACCTAAAAAAATTTAGGAAAAATTACCCCATTTCAAAATTTTGTTTTTAAAAAAAATTTAAAACATTAAATAAATAATTTCAAAATCATAATCAACAGAAATGATAAGAACAATTAAAAAAATAGGTAAATTTATTAATTCATCATACCACATATTTAACCATATTATTATCAAAGTTATAATTATTTTTATATTTGTTATATAATTTTCAAATAGGTGATTTAATGAAATCTGAAAGTATTAAATTCAAATTGGATAATATTTACAACTTATCCAATAATTCAAATTCATCCACAGAAAATATTGAAAATGATTATTTATCTCCACAGGAGTTAGAAAAAGAAGCTGATTACTGGAAAAATTATCTTTCAGATATTGAAAATTATGTCATATTTCACAATATCAAATCAGAGGATTATAAAAGTATAAAAATTCAATTAAAAAACGAAAAAAACATTGATTTTTTAAAAAAACATTCCATTTCCCAATTTGAGTTTATAACTGCAATATTTTCATTATATTTATCCAGAATTGACAGAACAGAAGGGTGCCTTTTAAAAACAATAATTTCAGACGATTTATCTTATAAAAATACCCTATTAAAAATCAAATATACTAAAGACACCACATTTATTGATTATTTAAACAAAGTAAAAGAAGTCCTGAATGATGCTGCCAAACATACTAAAATTGATATTGACAAATATGTTGAAGACATATTATCCTATTATTCCATTTATGATTTTGGCGATATGGCAGATATCAGCATTTTAACAGGTAGAGATTCTGCCCTAACGTTGAACATGTACGCCGATTCATTGGAGCTGATTTATAATTGCGATTTGTTTTCAGACATTTACATGAAACACATGGCAGCCAATATTGAATCTTTAATAGCTAATGTGGTAAAGGATTCCGGCCAACATATAAATGAGATAAACATTCTTTCCAGTGATGAGGTCTCATTACTTTCCAAGTACAGCAAAGGAAAGACATTTGAGGTCGATGAAGATAAAACATTATCAAGAGCATTTCGTGAAAATGCAATAGCCAGACCCGAATCAGTTGCAGTTGATGATGGGGTTAATAAAATAACCTACGGCGAACTGGAATACTCAAGCAATTCCATTGCTCATGATTTAAAAAATAATTACAATCTCGGTTTGGGAAGCCACGTTGCTTTGATGCTTCCCCGCAATTATCATTATCCCGAATTGATTTTGGCACTGAATAAAATTGGATCCTGCTTTATTCCAATTGACAGTTCATATCCAGATAAACGCATTGAACACATGCTGGATATCAGTGAAGCAGAATGCATCATTACAACTAAAGAACTTGGAAAATCCCGTGATTTTAAAATCACCACAATCTGCATTGAAGATTTAAGCAATGACAAGGATGTTGAACTGGATATTGTAGGCAATGGTGATGATTTATTAACAATCATGTTTACTTCAGGAACATCCGGCCTTCCCAAAGGAGTACCTTTTTCAAACAAACAATGTATATGGTCTTCTTTTTCCTTTAAACATCTTTTTAATCTGTCACATGACGATGTTTTAGGATGTTATCTCAGTTTCAGTTTCATTGCATCCGTTGTAATCAATGCTTCATTAGTATTGGGAGTCTGTATAAGAATATTCAATGAAAAAGAACAAAAAGACAGCTTATTGCTGATTAAAGAACTTAAAGAAAATCCCATCAATAGTTTAATCTTACCTCCAAGCCTTGGTATTCCAATCATTGAAAATGAAGATTTAAAACTGGATTATCTTGTTTTGGCAGGTGCAAAATTAAACAAACTAATCGAAAAAGAAAGGCACACAAAAATAGTTAATTTTTATGGAACAACAGAAATCGTATTTGCCATTACCAAAATTTATGATTTGAAGGATATTCAAAGCAATAATGTGCCTATAGGAAGGCCGATTACAAATACATGGGTTTATATTTTAGATAAAGATGGAAATCAGATGCCATTAAATGTTCCTGGAGAAATTTGTGTTTCAAGCAGACATATAAGCCATGGATACTACAATAATCCTGAAATGACAAATGAAGTCTTTGTTGATAACCCCCATTGCACATGCCAGGCAAATGAAAGAATGTATCGAACAGGAGATATAGGATTTTATAATTATGACGGTGAAATCGAAATTATCGGACGTGAAGATGACCAGTTATCAGTTAGGGGTTTTCGTATTGAATCTGATGAAATTTTAAGCATAATGAAACAATACGACGAAATTTGCGATATTTATCTTGATGTTGACTATGATAATCTTATAGCATACTACACAGTCAATGACGCATTTGATATTAATACGGTTAAAGAGAAACTGAAAGCTGAATTGCCAAATTATATGATTCCTTCACTTTTTATTGAATTAACAGAAATTCCATTAAATCCAAATGGTAAAATAGACAAATTTTCACTTAAGGAAAATAATGTTGAAATCATTATCGGCGACGATGTAATGAATGTTGTGGCAAATGCTTTCAAAAAAGTTTTACACAGAGATTATGTTTTAATAGATGACGATTTCGTCGCATTGGGAGGAAATTCACTCTCTGCAATGAACCTGCAGATTCTATTGAAGGAAAAATTGGGCGTTGATATATATTCCCAAGACATAATGGAGTTAAGAACACCGGTCAACATTACCAACCACATCAAATATAATCTTGATGCTGACTCATCAGCTGATATCGATTACAGCTTTGATGACTATTGTCCATTATCCGAGTCTCAGCTGAACGTTTATCTGGATGAAATGGTTAATGACATGGGCACTGCTTACAACAATCCGTTCATGATTGAATTCAATAAGCATTATTCCGGTGATGAAATCCGAAAAGCTATTGAAAAATTAGCGGATGCATATCCTGTTTTATCTGCCCGAGTAATACAGAATAATGAAATTTTATCATTTAGTTTTGATGCAAAACCGCAAATCATCAATCAATTTGAAAATGATATTGAATCTTTTGTTCAGCCCTTTGAACTGGAAAAATCCTTATCCCGATTCATGATAGTGGAAAATGATAAAACAAATTATCTGTGTGTTGATTTTCACCATTTAATCGTTGACGGAAGCTCTTCAAACATCATATTAAATAGCTTAGTATCAATTCTGGAAGGCAATGACGTTGATTTTATTGACAATGGTATTTTAAGGCAAATTTCATTTGAAGAACATATTGATTCCGATTATATGGAAAATGCTCATGAATTCTTTGATTTGATGTTGAGTGATGTTGATGAGACATATGAATTATTGCCGTGTGTAAAAACTGATGATGAGAATGATTTCAAGTATAGTGAGACTTTCAACATTGACAATGACAAACTGAACTCTTTTATCAATAATCATTCCATTACTCCAAACCAGTTTTTCTCAAGCGTTTTTGCCTACACATTATCAAGATTTACTGGCTTTTCTAAAGTTTTATTCAATCTTATTGATGACGGAAGAGGTCATATTGATTTATCCAAGTCCGCAGGAATGTTTGTTCGAACATTGCCATTACTTATCGACTGTAAAAATCAAAAAATCGATTCTTTTTTAGATTATTCAAGTAATCTGATTAACTCAGTCATGAAATATGATTTATATCCTTTCAGGATTCTTGCCGGAGAATATGATTTAAACTCAGACATCACATTCCAATATTCCCATGACCTTTTTTACAGTTTAATAAATGAAGAAAAACCGAATTATAAAGTCAGTGAGTTAAAGCATGACGTAATAGGTGATTTGTCATTTTATATCTTCAATGTGGAAAAGGACAAAATGGGAATCCGGATTTTATATAGTGAAAAATTCTCAAAAGACTTTATCGAGCATTTTGCAGAGTCCTATAAATTGATTTTAAAAGAGATAATGGATGCAGATGTTTTATCAGATATTAACTACACTCCAAAATCCGATTTGGATATTTTAAATAGCTATAATCAGACTGAAAATGATTTAAATTATCCTGATGTTTTGGATGCATTCAACGATAATCTGGCTAAATATCCAGACAATACACTTGTATCCTTCAAGGACAAATCATATTCATACAGCGAAGGAGCATTTATTGCAGATAAACTGGCCAAAAGATTAATAGAATTAGGAGTTAATTTACAAGATGCTGTTTCCTTTTTAGTTGAGCGTTCTGAATTATATATGTTTTGTACAATGGGGATTTTATCCATAGGTTGTATCTATGTTCCTTTAGACGATAATTTACCTGATGAACGCATTAAATTCATGTTAAAGGATAGCGGCACCAGTGTTGTTATTGTCAGCGACGAAACTCTTGAACGTGTACAGGATTTAACTGATGAACAAACCATTCTTTTAAATATTTCAGATATTGTCAATGGTGATATTGCTATATTAGATGAATTACCTGTTGTTTATGGTGATTTAGCTTCTATTTTATACACTAGTGGTACTACTGGTCTTCCAAAAGGTGTTAAATCACTAGAAAATCTATTTTGAATGTTTCTGAGTCTTATGTTGGGAGATATGAATTCAATAGTAATGATGTTTTTGGTTTGTTCTCTAATATTGGTTTTGATGCATCTAGTTTCATAATGGGTGCTGTTATAGTTAGTGGTGGTTGTCTTTGTGTAGTTCCAGAGAATATTCTTTTGAATATGAATAAAATGAATGAATATTTCATTGAACATGGTGTAACTCATGCATATATCACTACTCAGGTAGGTAAACTTTATATGCAAACTGTTGAGAATGTTGATTTAGATCTTTTACTTGTTGCTGGTGAAAAATTAGGTGAAGTTAATAGTCCTGAAGATTATTTATTAGTTGATTCATATGGTCCTACTGAAACATTTGCATACGTATCTTCAATTAAGAATTCAGATAAATTGGATTCAAGTTCAATTGGTACATTAAATTATAATATGAAATCTTATGTTTTGGATAGTGAGAGTAGGCGTGTTCCTATTGGTGCTGTTGGTGAGCTGTGTTTAGCAGGATATCAAATTGCTGACGGTTACTTGAATCGTGATGAGGAAACTGCTCATGCATTTATAATCAATCCATTTGATACTGAAGAGTATGGCGTTATGTATCGTACTGGTGATTTAGTGCGCATGTTGCCTGATGGTTCATTGGCTATTTTGGGTCGTTTAGATAACCAGGTTAAAATTAGGGGAAATCGTGTTGAATTGTCTGAGGTTGAATCTGTAATTCGTGATATTGATTATGTTGAGGATGTTACTGTTCAAACTATTAAAAATGGATATAATTATGAATTAGTGGCTTATATTGTAATTTCCGAGGATATTGATGATAATGAGCTTACAAATAATGTTCAAAGACATGTTGGTGAAAATAAACCAGATTATATGGTTCCTTCATTTGTCGTTAAACTGGACAAGATTCCTTTAACAGTTAACGGTAAAGTTGACAAACGTGCTTTGCCTGATGTTGACAGGGAGAGTTTGCATGCAGAATATGCTGCTCCAAGGAATAAAAAAGAAAAAGACATTGTAAATGCCTTTGAAAAAATATTTAACAGAGAAAAAATCAGCATTCATGATGATTTCATCCGTTTGGGAGGAGATTCATTAATTGCCATTAAGCTGTTGTCTTATCTTGAAGAATATGATATTACTACCTCAGAAATTTTTAATTTACGTACTCCAGCAGCTATTGCAGAAAATATTGATGATATTACTTTAGATTTAGACATTTATTCTGTAGATGAAGGATGTCCTTTGAATGGTAATCAGGCCAATCTCTTTGCAGACTGCATAATCAATGACAATTTTGATTTCTACCGAATCCCAAATTACATAAATATTCCTAAAAAATACAGTCTTGAAAAGATACTTGAAGTATTGGATGAAATGTTAAAAGTCCATCCGATTTTAAATATGCATTTAAGTGATTATTATGGAATAAGAGATAAAAAAAGCCTATATACAAGAATTCAGGATAATATAAATGTAATAAAGGAATTGGGAAATTCGGATAGTGATAAAAACGGAAAGGATGAAATTATAAAAATACTTCAAAATAAAGGATGGAACATTAAAAGCATTATTGAAATGATTCCCATTGTGCTGAGACTATTCAAGGGAGAATATCCATACATGGTGAAAGGAACAAAACCTCCTATTTCCATTGAACATAGCTATAATGAAGATACTGTTAAAAATTTCCTTGATGAACCTCTTGATTTATATAACTATTTATCCAGATTCAAAATTGTTGAATTGGATGATTGCTACATGTTGTTAGCCAAATTTCATCATATTATTTATGACGGAATATCATCAAATGTATTTAAACATGATTTTCAGGTTTTACTTGATGGAGGTCGCGTTGATATTGATGATTCCTTTTTAAGATTATCTGCCTTTGATCAGCAGATTAAAGATACAGACAAATATGTCGAAGCGGTTAACTTTTATGATTCAATGCTCAGTGACATCAGTGATGTAAAGGGCCTGATTAAAGATAATTCCTCAGAAGGATTTAGTATTACCACATTTGATTTTGAATTTAACTCTGATGCCATCAAATCATTTTTAAACAAAACAGGACTAAGTGAAAATGCATTATTCACCACCGTTTTTGCATATACATTATCCAGATTTTCAGCAAGCGATAAAGTCTCATTTTCCATGATTGATAATGGCCGCGACAGATTTAATGATTATGATTCCATAGGATTGTATGCGGGCGTTGTGCCTTTATTGATAGAGTGCAAAGACCAGGAAATTGATTCATTCCTGGAATATTCATCAGATATTGTTTATAATGTGTTAAAGTATAATTATTATCCTCTTTTTTTAATTGCACAGAGGTACGGTTTTGATGTTAATGTAATATTCCAGTATGTGCCTAAATGGATTAGCTATGATGTAATTGATGATGAAAACATCGGAATTAACTCTTCAGAAGGCACTGGTGAGCTTATCAATGATTTGCTGGAAAGTACGGACAAACTGATTGCAGAATTTATTGTTCAGATGTTAGAAAATGATGAAAATTATAGCTTAATGTTTGTTTATTCAAATGAATATTCCGATAAAATGGTTAAAGATTTTGCAGACACATATAATTTGGTTTTATCAAATATCCTTAATGCAGATATGTCATCTAAATTAAGCAGCATCTCAAAAAAAGATTTTAATTAATCAAATCCAATATTGTCAAGACTTATCAGATGTTGGATCCAAAATGTGATAAAAAAAATATAAAAAAAAGAAATTAGAAGTGATCTTTTAGATTACTTACTAAAATGGAAGCTGCAGTCAAATCAGCAGTTGTTCCTGGATTATAACCATTATCATATAGATAATCATCAAATTCAGCAAGTTTTTCGGCAAAATCACTTTCATCCTTAAGTTTTAGAAGATCTTTTGTCATCATGGAGACTTTTAAAGCGGCATCTTCCCCCTCTTCCCTATAAATCAGGGTATCAGGAACCTGAGAGAGAATTGTCAAAAAGGTCATGACACATGCTTCATTTAAAGATTTTTTCTTAAGCTCATGATAGGTCGGATAACCCATCTCGAAAACAATAGGCATGTCTGAAGTCATTTCCCTTCCCAGCATGTCAAATGAAGCTGAAATCTTTAAAACATCATACATTGTCTGGTTATTCTTTCTTAGCTCATCCTTAGCGGAGTCTGATGTAACGTCATATTCGTCCACTTCACCCATACCTCCGGCAGCCGCTATATTGATTGCATCATACAAATCACATGCATCATCTACAGTGGTATTTGCCATCAGCTTAACAATGTTTGGACGCAATTCATCAAAGCTGTCACTTATAGCTGCTGCAACTGCAATAGGAGTGGTCATCATTACAATACCCAAATTGGTGTTGTTGTGTATCCACCTGTCGGTTTCCGCTACTGCATCCAAAATGTATTTTCCCAATCTAGGGTTTTCAACATCAACATCAGTACATGCTTCACGAACAGCATCTCCAATTACTATTCCACTAATTACAAAGTCTTCAAAGACCATATCATCATAATCACGGGTTCTGTGAACATTTCCCGGTTTAGGGTATCCGCTGACTTCCAATGCGGAAGCTATCTGGGTCAGTTTTACAATATCATCTACATTCATTCTATCATATCCTCCAACAATACTTTTGGTGCAAAGTTTGTTATAATCAAATCAGCCCCTGCTCTTTTAATTGAAAGCAAGCTTTCCATTATTGCCCTTTCAGTTAGATAGCCCTTTTCAATAGCTGCCATAATCATTGAATATTCACCGCTCACATTATATGCAACAAGAGGCAACATGAATTCATCCCTTACTGATTTTACAACATCAAGATACGGCAAAGCAGGCTTAACCATTAAAAAGTCACAGCCTTCAATTACATCCAATTCACATTCTCGTATTGCCTCAACGGCATTTGCAGGATCCATCTGATAGCTTTTTCTGTCTCCTTTATGTGGTGATGAACAGGCTGCCTGACGGAACGGTTCATAAAATGCAGAAGCATATTTTGCTGAATAGGACATTATCATTACATTATAATATCCATTCTCATCCAAAGCCTGCCTGATGGCTCCAACTCTTCCGTCCATCATGTCTGACGGCGCTACGATATCTGCACCTGCACGGGCATGTGAAAGAGCCACTTTGGCAATGTATTCAAGTGATTCATCGTTCAATATTTCGATTCCATCATCAGTATCCTCATTTTCCACTATCAAACCGCAGTGGCCATGTGAAGTGTACTGACATAAACAGACATCACTTATAACAACAAGATTTGTCTGCTTTTTAAGTTCACGGATTGCCTTTTGAACAATACCAGTATCAGCATAATCAGGAGTTGCAATTTCATCCTTTTCATCTTCAGGAGGAATTCCAAAAACAATAATGGATTTCAATCCTTTTTCTTCCAATTTTTTTGCAAATTCCACTCCGCTTTTTAAGGAGTATCTGTATTCGCCGGGAAGTGATGAAATTTCTTCCTTTTCATCCCCTTGCAAATCCTGTTTAAAATAAATAGGATAGATTAAATCTTCCTTTTGAAGCTTGGTTTCACATACAATATCACGTATTTTAGAATTTTTTCTCAATCTTCTCATTCTGGTAATAGGAAACTGCATTTTATTTCACCTTCATATATTACTTTACTTTAAAATTATTTAAAACATTATCATTATCCCCATAAGGTTTTTTCACATAGAAATTTTTGGCATGCTCTACAATAAGTGCATGGTATTCCTGATAGTCATTGACGCTGCCTTCAAAATCGTCTTCAAATAGCTTTTTGATTTTATTATATGAATCATTTTTACCAATAATACCCAAATGGGAAAATATCCTTCGGGTATATGCATCAACGACAAATTCTTTTTCACCATATCCATAAAGCAAAATTGAATCACATGTTTCAGGTCCGATTCCCTTGACTGAAAGCAATTCGCTTCTTTCGGGAGTCCTGCCTTCCAGAGAAATGTGGAACTGTGAAATGTTTCTTAGATAGTTATACTTTTGATTGAAGTATCCTGATGGCTTAATGGCTGATTTAAATTCATCTTCATCCAAATCCAAAATCTCAAAAGGAGTCAAATCAACAAGTTCTTTAAGATTGATTATGGATTTTTCAACCTGAGGCCATGATGTGTTCTGGGTTAAAACCGCCCCCACAATTATTTCAAACCTTTCAGATGAATTTCTTGGAAAGGAATAATCTGCCGGATGATAACCCTGTGTTGAACCTGTTTTTGTAGGGTTTGAACCTTCATAGTCTGTTATTGGCCACCAACCCTGATAAGAATAAGTATTCAAAAGTTTTTGAAATATTTCATTCAAAGTCATATTCAAGTATTAATACTTTAAATTAAATATAAATTACTATGTCAAACAAAATTGGGGAAAAATTTCAAATAACTAGTTTCGGTTCAAGTCACGGAGTTGCTGTAGGTGCTGTTGTTGACGGCTGTCCTGCAAATCTTGAACTGACACAATCAGATATTCAAAAAGAACTGGATAAAAGAAAACCTGGGACCAGCAGTGTTACCACACCAAGAAAAGAGGAAGATGAAGTTCAAATATTATCCGGAATTTTTGAAGGTAAAACGGATGGAACACCCATAACGGGAGTTGTTTTCAATAAAAATCAGCATTCCAAAGATTATTCCATGTTCAAATCAACACCACGTCCTTCCCATGGAGACTTCGGATGGATGATGAAATATGGAAATTATGACTACAATGGAGGAGGCCGCGGAAGCGGAAGAGTTACCATAGGTCATGTCATCGGCGGAGCAATAGCTAAAAAACTTTTAAAAACACAAAATATTGAAATAATTTCTCATGTAACTCAAATAGGCGATATTAAAGCCGAAAAACTTGAATTTAATGAAATAAAAGAAAATATCGAAAAAAATCCTGTTCGCTGTGGAGATTTGAATGCTGCAAAGAAAATGGAAGAACTGATTTTGGCTAAAAAGGCCGAAGGCGATTCCGTCGGAGGTATTGTGGAAACCATAGCTGTCAATGTACCTGCAGGTCTTGGCGAACCTGTATTTGAAAGACTTGATGGAGACCTCGCCAGAATACTGATGAATATCGGTGCCGTAAAAGGAGTTGAAATCGGTTTAGGCTTTGACGTTGCCAAAAAAAGCGGATCAGAAATTAATGATGAATACTTTATTGAAAATGATACAATTAAAACCAGAAGCAATAACTCCGGAGGTATCATCGGTGGAATGAGCAATTCAATGCCAATAATATCCAGAATTGCAGTAAAGCCAACCCCATCCATTTCCAAATGTCAGGATACTATAGATTTGGAAAATATGGAAAATAAAAAAATAGAAATAAAAGGAAGACACGACCCCTGCATCTGTCCAAGAGTAACTGTTGTAGCCGAATCATCAACTGCAATCGTTCTTGCAGACCACATGATACGCTCAGGATTCATTCATCCAAGCAATTTGAATTATTAAAATCTGTGATTATGCATAGGAACAAATTCATTAGTTTCCCCATTTTTTAATGCAAGTTTATCTGTATTTTTCCTTTCATAAGCAGATAATTTACTGTTTGAACCATGATAAGGTGCATCAACATCCTTTAGTGACAGAATACGTGCCCTTGCAGGATTGTTGTAATTAACATCAAGAGACATTCCATCAAATGCCGCCAAAGTTTTAACGCCGGTTAATTTAGTTATTCTTTTAGCCTCAGCAATCGGATTGTTTGAAATCATTTTAAGACCCAAATGAGTCATAATAGCTAATTTAGGTTTAATCTCACTAATCAGCTTTATAAAACCTGACGTTGACAAATGCCCTTTAATAGCCTTTCGGCCAGGACGCAAAACACTGGCTATGAATATGTCTGCACCCTTATGGGCTTCAGCCAATTCCGGAAAATAAGAAGTATCTGAAGTATAGGATATTTTAAAATCCTTATACTCAATCTGAAAACCGATGCCCATAGGGTCACCGTGGTTTGTAGGAGTAGCCCTGATTAAACAGCTGTCGAAATATCTTATATCCCCAGCTTCAAGTTCCAGAACCCCTGAATTGGACTGATGGTATTTTGAAATGCACGGTCCCCAGTTTTCAAAACCTGACAGAACACTTTTTCCGCCTATGATATGACCCTGTTTAAGTGTCATTCCCCGAGTCATTGCCTCAATTAATATTTCAGCATCATTATAATGATCAGTATGTGCATGTGAAACAAAAACCCCATCAATATTTCTCGGATCAAGCCCGAACTGATATGTCCGAACTAAAGCGCCAGGTCCGGGGTCGATATGATAGTTTTTTCCACCCAAATTATTTATTCTAAATCCACCGGTCATTCTTCTTTGGTTGATAGCAGAAAATCTTCCGCCACCAGTTCCCAAGAATATAAGTTTCATTTAAATTTCCTCATAGTGAACATAGGATAATATTACATGACAGCGGTGAACTGTTTTTCTTGAGACATAAAACTTCATCTTTAATTACGACTTCATCACCTATCTCAATATCGTCAGTGTCCTTAAACATGATTACATTATCATTAGGACCAGCCAAAGGCTTCCAATTAAAGTTAAATGCCTGTGTTTTATTATTCAATTTAACTTCAATCATATTTCCGTCAATTGATTCAACATTACCGACAGAGCCTTCACTAATAATCTTATTAGCCAGTTCAATTTCTCTAGTCTTTTGAATCAATTCTTCAGTTAACTGTTGACGATATTTTGTTAAAACTTTTATATCAGCATCAATTGTTATATTAAGATGTTTTTGAGCTTCAGATGGATTGAAATTAGGTTGCTGAATTAAAACATCAAATTCCTTACCTATTGACGGTGTTTTTTGAGCAATAGTTGTTAATATTTCTTCAAAAATATCGCCCATCAGTCTTAAACTATGTGAAGCCTTCCATCTTTTCTGAATTAAAGTTTCGGCCTGTTTTTTAGCAAAATCATTTCCAAATAGGATAATGCCTTTTTCACCTGCCTGACGTGATTTAGTCTCTGAACCAATTAATTCTACAATCTGGTAACCGTTAGTTGTTCCGTAAATTCTTTTACGCTTAGTTTCATGTGTTCCCTTTGTACTAACTTCGCCCCTAATGGTGTTACCAACAATTCGCAATTTATCCGCATCATCAGTTATTTTAATTGGAACATTGAGTTCATTTGATCTTATATAAAGTTCTTCATCGCTTGTAATACTTCCGTTATACAATTCATCTTCCAATTCTTGTCTATTGTTGCCAAAATATGCAATTCGCCTTTTATCACTGGCCATTACACAGCCTTTTTTCCCAACATATGCTATGATTAAACTCATAATCCTCCTCGCTTTAATCAACTTTTATAAATTATTTATATATATGTTTATTAATTCTAATATAAATCATTTTCATTATTAATAACATTTTCAAATTAAAAATGGTTAAAAATTTTTTAATTGATTTATAAAGGTTTAAAATTAATTATTTAAACAATATCTTTATATATAAATAAATCAAAATATAACAATATAAATAATTGTTAATTATTTATCATTATAAATGTAATGTTAAATAAAAATAGGAGAAAATTTTATGAAAGACCTCAATAAAATGTTCAAGCCTGAATCTGTGGCAGTTATTGGTGCCTCAAACACACCAGGAAAAGTTGGATACATTATTGTAGACAACCTAATAAATGATGGATTCGAAGGTGAAATCTATCCTGTAAATCCTAAAGGTGGAGAAATTTTAGGCAAAAAAGCATACGCAAGCATAAAAGACATCCCTGGAAAAGTAGATTTGGCGATAATCACAATTCCATCAGTCTTTGTAAACGATACAGTAAAAGACTGTGGTGAAGTTGGCGTAGAAAATATGGTTGTAATTACTGCTGGTTTTAAAGAAGTTGGTGAAGAAGGAGCCAAAATGGAAGCTGAACTAACTGCACTTGGTGAAAAATACGGTATCAATATTATCGGACCAAACAGTTTAGGAATCACCGATTCACATACACCGTTAAACGGATCATTCTCACAAATGATGCCTCCAAAAGGAAACATGGCATTCATCTCACAAAGTGGAGCGATGATGGTGGCAATTATCGACTGGAGTGTAACTTCAGGAATCGGATTCAGTAAAGTTATCAGTCTTGGAAACAAAGCCGGAGTAAACGAAATAGAATTACTACAATACCTTGCAGACGATGACGAAACCAATGTAATTATCTGTTATCTCGAATCCATTTCAGACGATGACGACTTCGTTAGAACCATGAGAGAAACTGCAGTTAAAAAACCTATTATTGTTCTCAAATCAGGATCAAGCAGTGCCGGAGCAGAAGCAGCATCTTCACACACTGGTGCTCTTGCCGGAAGTGACTTGGCATTTGATACTGCATTCGGACAATCAGGAATTATGCGTGTAGAAACCATGGCAGAATTATTCGATTTAGGTTTAGCATTTTCCAAAGCACCTCTCCCAGAAGGCAGTAATGTAGCTATCATTACCAATGCAGGTGGAGGAGGAGTTTTAACCGTAGATGCTATGGAAAAAGTAGGTTTAGACCTTGTTAAATTCGATGAAGAAACCACCGCTAAATTAAAAGATTGCATTCCTGACGAAGGTAGTGCAAACAACCCTATTGACGTATTGGGTGATGCACCAGTACAAAGATACCAAGAATCACTCGATATCGTATTGCATGATGAGAGCGTTGACAGTTTAATTGTTATGGTATGTCCTACAGCTTCAGCAGACCCAGACGGAATTGCACAGGCAATATTGGACGGTAGAAGAGACTCCAAAAAACCAATTATTGTAGTTAACATGGGCGGACCATCATTTGTAGATGCAAATGAAGTCTTAAGAGAAAATGGTATTCCAACTTATGTTTTCCCTGAAACTGCTGTAGATGCACTTGCTGCAATGACCAAATTCGCCAGATTAGGCGACAAAAAATATGATGACGTTGTTGACAAGATTACAGATGTTGACAAAGATGCAGTACAGGCAATATTTGATAAAGTAAAAGCAGACGGAAGAGACACCTTGCTTGGAAGCGAAGCTTACGCTGTTGCAGAAGCATATGGAATTTCAGCAGCACCTATTAAATTATCAACAAGTGCTGATGAAGCTGCACAATTGGCTGAAGAAATGGAATTCCCTGTTGTACTTAAAATAGCATCAGACAAAATCCTGCACAAATCAGATATCGGCGGAGTAAAAGTCGGAATTTCAACTCCTGAAGAAGCAAAAGAAACTTATGAAGAAATCATAGCTAATGCGAAAAAAGCTCATCCGGACATTGTACCTGACGGTGTGGAAGTACAGAAAATGATGGATTCCGGTGAAGAAGTCATTGTAGGAATGATTAGAGACAAACAGTTCGGACCAATGATTGCTTTCGGTATGGGTGGAATCTACGTTAACCTTATTGAAGACGTTTCATTCAAATTGGCTAAAGGTTTATCATCTCAGGAAATTGATGAACAAATCGAAGCTACCAAAGTTTCAAAATTACTCGAAGGATACAGAGGAGAAGCTCCTTGTGATGTCGAAGAAGTAAGAGAAGCTATCAAAAGAGTAGCCAGATTAACCTTAGACTTCCCAGAAATATCTGAACTTGATATCAACCCAATATTCGTTTACGAAGAAGGTTCAAGTGCTTTAGATATTAAAATCAAATTATAATTTCTCTTAATTGAGAAAATAAAAATATGAGAGTCTTTAAACTCTCAAAACCTTTCTTTTTTTATATAATTTCCTCAAATAATATATATTATTAAAATCAAAAATTATATACAATATTATATGTTTAAAGGGGATTAAAATGAAAAAAATATTTCTATTACTTATTATAATATTCATTTTCTTTAATTTGTTTGCGGTAAGCGCTCAGGAAAATGAAACAGTTATCAGCGAAAATTCGGAAATTGCAATCCCAGATAATACAATTGGAAGAGTTACTGACGGAACTGCCGTTTCAATTGAAACTTCAATATCCAATAGCTCAATTTACATTGGAAATTCAACTGAAGTTACGGTTACGGTGAAAAATGTCGGAACAAGTGATGTAAACAATCTAAGCATTAAAAATATTCAAACTTTGGATATTATGATTTATGATAGAGAACTGGACGTCATTTTATATTCCAGACCAACTGGTGCACCAGATACAATAAATACATTGCATTTGGATAAATTTGAATCCATTAATGCTTCCTGGAATTATGAAGTGAAATCTGGGGATACCATTTATTTTTATTTACAAGACACACTTAAAGTAAATGAGACATGCGGTTTAAAATTAATTTTCAATACTACCAAATCCGATTTCTATAATTATGTAAACCTTTATTGCTTCGCATATTATAACAACTCCATATTGAACAATACACATAATAACATTAAAATATCCCAAATACCTAGAACTGTTTATATCACTAGAAAAATTGAAAATGACACATTGATTATAGATGCAAATCTATCTTCATTGGACAATTCCGTTTTTTCAGGAACTCTACCTGTTAAAATAGCAGATAATTTATTTTCTCCAGAATATCCGAGAGAAGTATTTGATGATGCTTTAATTAAATTTGTTAATAATACAGGTACCGCTTCCATAAAATTACCTTTATCAACACATCAGGTTTTTGCAACAGGTCTTCTTATAGAGGTCGAATGGTATCGTGCCTATTCCTACAACTTTGTATATGATTCATTTGATGAGATGCTTGTCCAGACAAGGAATTTCCCAGGAGCCGATGACCTGGTTAAAATTTATAAAAATGACACTCAGTTTGTTGTGGATGCCAGGAAATTATCCTGCGACAATATAACCTTTAGAATTAACGGAGTTTCCTATGTTCGTGAGGTTAATGAATCAGGTTTTGCCAAATTAAACATTAACCTGAATCCTGGAATCTATACTATCGAATCATTTACCCACAATTATCAGTTTAACAAGACAATAACCGTTTTACCAACAATAATTGCAGACAATTTAGTAAAATATTATAAAAATGACTCTCAATTCTATGTTAAACTGGTGGATTTCAACAATAATTCAGCTGCATCACAAAATGTCACATTCAATATAAACGGAGTCTTTTATACTCGCCAGACAAATGATGAGGGTATTGCCTGTTTAAACATCAATTTAAACCCTGGCGAATATGTCATAACCGTTATCGATCCATTGACAGGACTTCAAATGGCATATAACATTACCGTACTGCCTATATTATATGGAAAGGACGTGACCTCCAAGTATGGTGATTCATATGACTACACCGTTAAATTGGTTGATGGGAAAGGAGATGCATTATCTAATCAAACAATCAGTTTTAATATAAACGGATTCATTTACAGCAGCACAACTGATGCAAACGGCGAGGCCAGATTATTTGTCAATCTAATGCCAGGCCAATATATTGTTACTGCAAAATATTTGTCATCTGAAATATCAAACAATATTGTAATTCTAGAAAAATAGTTTTCGGGAAGTGTTTAACACTCCCAAATTTCATTTTTTAATTAACCGAAAAACACCAAAAATATAGATACCATTATAAACAAAATAATGATTAATTAAAATAAGATTTTTAATGAAACATATAAAATAATCAATTGTTAATCAAAAAATAATGGCGATATATTATGAAATATGATTTGACAAGCGTCGGCATACATACCAATTTGCAATATGAGTGCATTATTACAACAATTAACTCAAAAAAGGAAAAGAATTCTGCTGCATTTGCATTCATCTATCTTGGAGAGGACAAGGTGATGTGTCGAATCTTTGAAGGATCCGAAAGTCTCGAAAATATCCAAAAAACAAAACAGTATGTTGTCAATATTACACAGGACCCATTAGTATTTACCATTTCAACAATTGACAAACTTCCGGATGAGTATTATACTGATGATGAGGATATTGCCATTCTAAAGGACAGCGGCGCATATATGATAATTGATGTGGACGAAATAGAAATGAAAACGCCGGAAGATTTTCCAATAAAGAATGACACCAACATCTATTTCATCACAGGAACAATTAAGGATTTTGTCATAAGAGATGAAAGCGTTCAGGCATTCAACAGAGGATTTTCAGGCCTAATCGAGTCACTGGTAAACTGCAGCCGCTACAAAATAGTTGACGGTGAAAAAAGAAAATACTACAAGGACCGCTTAGACGAAAACAGAAGAATAATTGAAAAAGTCTCTGATGAAAAAACCAAAAGGGCTATGGAAATACTCACTAAAGAGTATGAAAAAAACTGATTTTAAAAAAAATAATAATAGGGAGGAATTATTTTCCTTCCCAGTATAATTTATCTTGTGAAATAGGTTGTTTTAAAATACCTAACTCTACTTCAATTTGCATGAAAGCATCAACATTAGCTTTGTAAGTGTCATTCAATCCTGAGAGGAATGGGAAACTGGCCAATGATTTTGCTTCAACAGTTTCATTGGAAACAATGTCTTTAGGTAATAATTTTACTACAGCACTAGCATTGTTTTTAGCATTGTCGTTAATGAATTTAGTAGCATTTTTGTGGATTTCTACAATATCTTTAACGGTATCAGGTTTTTTGTTAATAATGTCCTGAGATGCTACAACAACACAGCATGGGTGATTTGGTAAAATTTCTTTGGAAGTCATTAAAACTTTGTTTCCGTCTGCTTCAGAAGAACTTACAAATGGTTGGAAAGTTACACCCGCATCAATAGTATTAGATTTGATTGCATCGTTTATTGAAGGAGTTTTCATTGCAGATGCATTAACCTTATCTATTGATAATCCATTGGTTTTCAAGAGAAGGTTTAATAAAACATACTGAATACTTGCTTCACCAGGAGTTGCAACATTTTTGCCGTTTAAATCAGCAGGAGTGTTAATTCCGGAATTGTTTGAAACAATAACTCCACTACCCTCATTTTGAGCAGCAGAAATAATCTTTACAGGAACATCTTTTTCAACTGATGACAATACAGGAGAAATACCGACATATCCAATATCGACTTTTCCACTTGCCATAGCAGTCATTAAATCCCCACCATTATTAAATTGTACAAGTTCCACTTCTATACCTTTTTGCTTATATAAACCTTGCTGGTCAGCTACAAACAATGCAGCATCGTGATCAGAAGGCAAATAACCTATAGTTACTTTATTGGAGTTTCCACCGCCTAAAAAATCAAAAAGACCTGCACTAACAGTTCCCATAGCAATTAGAGCGATAAAAACTACTGCCAAGATAATACCTATCTTTTTATTCATTGAATCACCATATATTTTATAACAATAGTTATATTTTCTCCCATATATAACCCATTGATGGATAGATATGAAAAAAAATAAGGTTTGAATCCCTAATCATAGTTTATGAAAAGGAATATATAAATTTATATGACTTGAAAATTTAGATTTTTTAAAAATTAAGGGCAGTTGTTCAACTGCCTTGCCAAAAAATCTTTTCTTGTGGAACAGGTTGTTTCAAAAATCCAATATCAACCATAATCTTCATAAAATCATCGACATTATGTTTAAAATCATCATCAATACCGTAAACTAATGAAACATTATCGAAATAATATTTTTTCAAATCCGGATTTTTAACTGAATCTATTGGAACCTTATTATAAACCCAACCGGTACTGTTATTAATGTATTTGGTTGCATTTTCATGAACTTGAACAACCTTTCGAGTCTCATTAGGATGTTTGGAGATGAAATCGTCAGTTGCCACCACAACACAATTCGGATGATTAGGATACAAAGTATCTGAGTTGAGAAGAAGTTTGCTTCCCTCATTCTGATTAATGGTAACATAAGGTTCATAAATCACCGCAACATCAACTTTTCCTTTTTGAATTGATTTGTTTACTGAAGATACGGAGTGTGATGAAACATTCAAATCATCGATTGAAATGCCATTCTTTTTTAAATAGTTATTGAACAATATGTATTGAATTGAATCCTCACCAGGAGTTACAATTACTTTTCCCTGCAGATCATTGATGGAATTAACACCTGAATGATTTGAAACAATAACACCGCTTCCACCATTTTGAGAAGATGAAATTATCTTAATCGGAACATCTTTTTCAATGTACCTCAATACATTTGCAACATCCATATATGCAACATCAACTTTACCCGAAGCCATATCCGTTATTAACTCCCTGTCATCATTATATGAAGTAATTTTCACATTAATGCCCTCTGATTTATACATGCCGGTAACATTAGCCACAATCAATGCAGCATCATAATCACCTGCAAGATAACCAATATTAACAACCCCATCATCAGGAGTAGTTAAAAAATATGCTCCAACAGCTATTACAGCAACTATTACAATAGCACTAATTCCAATGATTTTCTTATCCATTCGCTCACCAATTTATTATATGTTGCTAATCTTATTTAACAATTAATTTATTGGAAAAATTGCAATGAAATCCTATGCAATATAATGGAAAATACGTTAAATAATTTTAATAGAAAGTGAAAAAGTATATCAAATAATGTATCAAAGATTGATAATTTAAATAGAATATTGTGAAAACAAGAAAAAATATTCTGTGTGATGTAGATGAAACGATGAGAAAATAAAAAATTTTAAAAAAAATATGGAATAGAAGCGGTTAAGCTTCTATTTTAACTGTGTTTGCATGGGTTTCGAACAGATATGTTGAAGTCATCAAATATTCACCAGGCTGCAAGTTAATAGAAATACCCGCTTCACCAGTACTGTTGGTTGT
>NZ_JAZRJY010000009.1:0-5365 GCF_045646045.1 Methanobrevibacter sp.
GATACCGGAAACCCAGTAAATAACGGAAGCGTCAAATTCAACATCAATGGTGTATTCTACACAAGAGAAATAAATAAAGACGGAGTAGCTAAATTAAACATTAACTTAAACCCAGGAGAATACATTATAACCACAGAATATAATGGATGTTTAGCATCAAACACCGTTAAAGTTTTACCGCTTTTAATTGCTGACGATTTAGTAAAAGAATATGGGATTACCGAGCAGTTTAAAGTAAAATTAGTTGATGGAGAAGGCAAATCCGTATCTGGAGAGGATATAACATTCAATGTTAACGGAGTCTTTTATACAAGGACGACTGACATTAATGGAATAGGTGCTCTCAATATTAATTTAGGTGTGGGTAAATACATAATAACATCCAGCAATAAAGATTCAATTATTTCAAATACTATTGAAGTGCTTGAAACAATAACTATTGCTCCAAATTTATCCAATAATGAAATTCAATCCATTTTAGATTCTACTACAAAAAAAGTAGCCGCAAAATTTGAAGGGAGTAACTATTCAGATATCTCCCTTAATATTAATAAACCCATTTTATTAAATGGAAATAATGCTGTTTTAAATGGTAAATTAAAAAATTCAGTTATTACAGTTAATTGTGATGATGTGATTGTGAAAAATACAAAAATTAATGCGCATAATGGGTCAGGAATTGCAATTAATAATGTGAAAAATTCTATTGTTCAAAATAATGTAATAAACAATACAGCATCTAGAAATAAAATTAATTACCACAATTCTAGTGAAGTGTTGCTTGAAGGAAATGGAGTAGACATTAGTGGTCAAAAAACTAAACTTGACGGCAACACAATAACAAAATTTAAAAATGGAATAAACCTTAAAAATGCAGACAATACAATAATAAAAGAAAATACCATTACTAAAAACAACTTTGGAATAGAATTTGATAAAAATGTGAAAAACACAGAAATTTCAGACAATAATATTTCAAACCAAATCGGATGGTACACAATGGATATGGTAGAAGGCCCATACGGATATGGAATTAGTGTAAGGCATTCAGGAACCAATATTAACATAAAAGATAATCTAATCAATGAAAACTATATGGGAATATTCCTGGACTCTGAAAATTCATCAGGAATAAAAATTACTGGAAATGAAATTAGAGACAGTATTATTGAAGGTTTTACAGCTAATGAAAATTACACTCCTGTATCCGGAGCCACATTGATTGTAGAAAATAATGCACTTTACAATAATGCTAAAGGACCCAGCCTAATGATTTTAGGAGAAGTTAGTGCAAATCCAGCAGGAATTTATGGACCCGGAGAATGGGATGATGATTTAAAACTCGAATTAGGTCCAAACTGGTATGGAACAACACTTTACACAAAATGGGGAGACAATAATACTGGACCAGGAACAATATGCCCAAGAATTAAAACAACACTAATTGACATTGAACTAACAAATAGTGGAGAAGGCAAATATAACGTTGCTTTTGTAAAAGATAATAAAACAGTAACTGAATTACCTGATTTTAAATACCACTTCACATTAAATGCATATACTGCATTACAGCAAGAAATAGTAATTACCGCTCATCAGGGGGTAGCTACACTAGAATTTTCAAAAGACCATTATAATTCAACAGGAAACATTATCGACGGATCTTCAGGTTCTTTATTTGATAGTGATAGACCTTTCAGAGTAACTTATACATATAATGTTCCAGATTCTGAAATTCCAAAAAAAATAGAAAAATTAAAAGATAGTAATTAAATTTACTATCTCATTCAATTATTTGATAATAAGAGCCTTCTGCACATGATTTACAGATTGCCTTACCATTTCTTACCAAATGACGACCATCAGTTACTTTTTCACCACACACATGACATATTTCAGTTGAATGAGCACTTCCCGGCAATTGAGGTTCAGGAATATCTAAAATTTTAACTTTTTCATATGTAAATAACTCTTCAGGAGGAGTTGTTTTAAACCTTTCAATCATTTCGTCACGAGTTTCTTTAATTTTTTCTTTTTTATTGGCGTCCGCATCACAAACCCTAATTGCTTCACCGGTGTCCATATCATAGAATGTAACTGCAAATTTACCATAATACATCTGTTTTAAAGAACGTTTACCCATTGAACATTTGGTTACGGATTGAACTGCATCCGCCATACATCTATCAATCTCTAAAAATACAATTAAGTTTTTATGACGGGTATTCAATTCCATACCCATTAATTCCATACCATACATAGCTAATTTAGTACCAATAGCTATTCCGCCACAGATTTCTCCGTGAAATTCACCAGCTTTTGCTAATTGTTCTTCATAATCTTTTTGATTCATTCAATACCACCTAATTTTAAATTTGTTTTTAAAGGAACACATATTTTCCTATTATCATCAATATTTATTAACTTGACATCTATTGAATAAGCTTTTTTTAAGTTTTTCTCAGTTACTACATCTTCAGGTTTTCCAAAGTCAATAAATGATCCATCTTTCATTATAGCCACCTTTGTTGAACTTAAAAAAGCATGATCAGGAAAATGTGATGACATAATAATAGATAAACCCGATTTAGCCAAGTTATCTGTTATTTCTAAAAATTTTATTTGATTTCCAAAATCTAAATGAGAAGTCGGTTCATCCAATATCAAAATATCCGGCTGTTGACATAAAACACGTGCTAAAAACACCAGTTGACGTTCTCCACCACTTAAATTAGTATATTCCTTATCTTTTAAATTTTCAATACCTAATGTTTTAAGAGCATTCAAAGCAATTTTTTTATCTTCCTCTTTTGGATTATCCGTCAAATTTAAGTAAGGTGCTCTTCCCATTAATACAACATCAAATACTGAAAAAGAAAATGTAGGCACATGTGATTGTGGAATATAACCAATGTGTCTTGATATTTGACTGAAAGATAAGCTTTTAATATTTTTTCCATTAATTAATATTTCACCAGAATCTATCTTATGAATGTTATTAAGGCATTTTATTAATGTAGTTTTTCCCGTCCCATTAGGTCCAAGTATACATAAAACATCCCCTTTATCTATTGAAAAACTAATATCCTCAAAAATTAATTCATCATTATAAGAAAATGAAATATTTTTAACATCTAAAGCCAATCTGAGTACCCCCTTCTAAGTAAATATAAGAATATAGGAACACCAATAATAGCCGTTAGAATACCTATCGGTATCTCTATTGAAATAGCGACACGAGAAATATTATCTATTAAAAGTAAAAAACTCGCACCCAAACTTAATGATGCCAGAAGTAAAATCTTGTTATCTGGCCCAACAATCATTCTTGCCATATGTGGAATAATCATACCAATCCAACCTATAATACCACTAATAGATACAGCTGCAGAAGTCAGTAATGTACACCCCACAATAATTATAAGTCGTATTCTTGAAGGATTCAAACCTAAAGATTGTGCTTCTTCATCACCCATAGCTAAAATATTCATTTGCCATCTAAGTAAGAAAAGAATAATAAATCCAATCAGTAATGGAATCAAAATCATTATTATTTCATCCATTGTAACAGAAGCTAAACTTCCCATTAACCAATAAACTATTTCAGGTAATTTATCATCAGGATCCGCGATGAATTTAACCCCAGAAATTAAAGAATTGAAAAATGCCGATATAGCAACACCAGAAAGAACCAAAATTAATATTCCCCCAGATTTATATGCTCTTGATATTAAATATGTTATAGAAACAGAAATAATACCAAAAAGAAATGCAAAAATTTGGATTATAACACTAGACCCACTAAATAAAATAGCTAATGCGGCACCGAATCCTGCACCATTTGATACTCCTAAAAGGTCAGAAGATACTAATGGGTTTTTAAATATTCCCTGAAATGCAGCACCAGCCATTGAAAGTGAAGCACCAACAAGAATAGCAGCCAAAATCCTTGGAAGCCTTATCTGCCAAACAATTGTATTAACCGTTGATGAAACTGTTAATTGCGGGAATATTGGGCTTAGTATAGTTTTTATAACATCAACCGGACTAATTGGATATCTTCCCATTAAAAAAGATGCGAAAAAAAGAATTACAGGTAAAAATACTAAAAGTATTATACTTATAATTTCTTTATTTTCCTTTTTCATAAAATCCCCTATAAATTCTTTTCTTTAAGACCGGAACCTAATAAAATTTGTTTTGCTTGATCGTCTGATAAATCATAATGGTAAAAGTCTGAATAAAACTCTTTAGTAACTGAAATCATATCTATATCAGAGTATTGATCAGGATAAATTACTTTTGCAGTCCAAGGAACACCAATAATCATATTTGCACCAACAGGTCTGTCAAACCACTTGAATGGAGATTGTGGTGATAAATAAACTTCATGATTTTTAACTGCATTAATATTAGCCCAATTGGAATCATTATAAACTTTAGCATAGAATTCAGGGTCGGTAGTGATAATAACATCAGGATTCCAACTTATTACCTGTTCCATTGATACCTGAAAACCACTAGTGGTATTTCCCTGATTAATTGAATTTGCAACATTTTTTCCACCAACCAAATCAATCAGTTGACCATGAGTCGAATTTGATGGATATGTTTTTAAACCGTCATTTCCTACAGCATAATAAACAGTTTTCGTATTATTATCAGATAATTTAGAAGATTTATCCTGAACTTCATTTAAATATTTATCATTGAAATTAACCAGTTTTTGAGCTTTATCTGCTGAGCCTATAATTTCACCTATGAATAAAATAGAGGAATCAACTTTTTTAACAGTTGTAGTATCATTGACTGCTACAACAGGTATTTTACCAAATTTAGATTGCCTTTCATTAACAGTAGACAAATCTCCATCCCCACCTTCATCAATTGATTCAATTACAATATCCGGTTCTGAAGCAATAAATTCTTCATAACTACCATCCTGTGTTCCATACCAACCACCAATATTAGGTAATCCCCGATATTGTGATGGAACATAAACCTTTTCACTATCAGTCCATTCAAAATTTAAGGCAGATAATTTCTCCGGAGCAATCATATAAATTACTGTAGTCATTGGTGGAGAAGTTGCAACAACTTTATTAAGTGATGCAGGTATTTCAACATGCCTGCCAATCATATCGGTAATATTTTTAGATCCTGAGTTTTCAACTGTTGAAGGAGTCAAAAACAAATGAGTAGCAATACCTAATACTATTAAAAGAATTAAAATCAATATAATAATTTTACTTTTCTTTTCCATGTCAACCACATTATAATCTTTGATATGAATATTTATTCTCAACATATTAAATAATTTACTAAAAAAGTTATAAGAGCTAAATTTAATTAAATTAAAAAATTA
>NZ_JAZRJY010000010.1:0-3088 GCF_045646045.1 Methanobrevibacter sp.
AGTAATTATAAAAATAATTAGTTATTTATTTAATTTAATATAGTTATATGGAATAAGGTGATGAATATGATTAATCCATGGACATCAACAAGTGTAGATTATGATAAATTAATCAATCAATTTGGTATTGAAAAAATTTCAGATATTTTGGGAGAAATTAAGGACCCTCAAAGACTGATGAAAAGAGGAGTGGTCTTTGGACACAGGGAATTTAAGGAAATCAATGATTTAATTAATAAAAAAGAAGATTTTGCAGTTGTAACAGGTATGATGCCAAGTGGACAAATGCACATCGGTCATAAAATGGTGGTTGATCAATTGATTTGGTATCAGCAAAAAGGTGCAATGTTGTCTTTACCGATTGCTGATTTGGAATCATATGCTGCAAGGGATATGAGTTTTGAAAAAGGTAGAAAAATTGCTGTTGAAGAATATTTGACTAACTGGATAGCATTGGGTCTTGATTTGGAACGTGACAATGTTAACGTATATCTTCAATCACAAAATAAATCCTTATTTGATTTGGAATTTAAAGCATCAAGAAAAACTAATTTTAATCAACTTAAAGCAATTTATGGTTTTAATGAATCAACCAATATGGCTCATATGCAGGCTCCTTTAATGCAGGTGGCAGATATTTTACTGCCGCAGATAGAAGAATTTGGAGGTCCAAAAAAGGTTGTAGTGCCTGTAGGTGTTGATCAGGACCCTCATATCAGATTAACAAGAGACATTGCCCACAGGTTAAATGAGGAGCTGGGATTTATTCAGCCCGCATCAACTTATCATAGATTTTTAACTGGTTTAACTGGAGATAAAATGAGCAGTTCAAAACCAAACACTGCAATTTATCTTAATGAAACTCCTGAAGTTGCTGCCAAAAAGGTAAAAACTGCAAAAACTGGTGGAAGAGAATCCCTTAAAGAACAACAGGAATTGGGTGGGGAAGTAGATAAATGTGTAATTTATGAAATGTTGCTTTACCATTTGATTGATGAGGATAGTGAACTTGAAAAAATCAGAGAAGAATGCTTGAGCGGTAGCCTACGTTGTGGTGATTGTAAAGTAAGAACCGCTGAGTTAATGCAGGAATACTTTGAAGATTTAAAAGACAAACAGGTTGAGGCATCTGAAATTGCTAAAACAATTTTATAATGAAGTGAAATTGGCTTTTATTGAAAATAAATTAGCTATTTTAATTTCATTTTTTATTCTTTTTTTCTCTATAATATTGGGATATTTCTTAGAACCTTATTTGTATAGCTATTTTCATCCTGTCGTTAGTGATTTATCGCATAAGGTCGAAACTGGTGTAATACAGTTAACTTTTGCAGACATATTTTTGAATAACATCATAATAATATTTCAGATGTTTATATATGGATTGTTGTTCTGTCTGTCCGTTTTAGTTTTGGCCTATAACGGATTTTTCTTAGGTTACTATATAGCTATTCAAAATAATCTGTTTAGGGTTCTGGCCATGTTAATACCTCATGGAATATTCGAATTAACATCCTGCTTTTTAGCCTGTTCATCAGGTTTGGTGTTGTTTAATTTTCTTTTAAAATTATTTAAATATTATTTGAAAGAAGATTTAACTTTAAAAGAAGCATTCAATAAAAGTTCTGTTAAATTAAAACAATCCATAATCATTTTTGCCGTATCTGTTGTGTTAATGATAATCGCCGGCTTTGTAGAGGTATATTTAACAATTCCAATAGCTTATTTCATATTAGGTCGTTAATTTTCAAGGATAATTTTTTATATTATGATTTAAATAGATAATATAGAATTTTATTTTAATTTAATTTTTTTAGTGATATTTATGATACGTTGTGTTTCATGCGGAGCAGAATATGATGATGACGAAGTGATTTACACCTGTGAAAAATGTGGAAGTGTACTTGAGCTTGTCAGTGACATTGATGTTTCCAAAGATATATTTGATGGTAGAAAAGATACATTATGGAAATTTAAAGAATGTATTCCAGTAGACGAAAGTAAAATTGTTTCTTTGGATGAAGGAGGAACACCTTTCTGCAAATGCGATAAATTAGGCAGCGAACTTGGTGTTAACTTATATGTTAAAGTTGAAGGATCCAACCCTACAGGAAGTTTTAAAGACCGTGGTATGACAGTTGGTATGACTAAAGCTATGGAATTGGGAGTAAGCACTGTTGGTTGTGCTTCAACAGGTAATACTTCTGCTTCTCTTGCAGCTTATGCTGCTCGTGCTGGATTACGCTGTATTGTATTTTTACCTTCTGGAAAAGTTGCTTTAGGTAAATTGGCTCAGGCAATGTTCCATGGTGCTGAAGTAATGTCTATCAATGGTAATTTTGATGAAGCACTTGAAGCTATGACTGCACTTGCTTTAGAAAAGCATCTTTACCTATTGAATTCAATTAACCCTTACAGATTGGAAGGTCAAAAAACTATCGGTTATGAAATTTTAAGAGATCTCGGATGGCAGGCTCCTGATAGGATTATTTTGCCTGTGGGTAATGCAGGAAATATCTCAGCTATTTGGAAAGGTGTATCTGAGTTTTATAATGCAGGCTTTGTTAAAGACTTGCCTATGATGACAGGTATTCAGGCTGAAGGTGCATGCCCTGTTACCAATGCATTTAGAAAAGGTGACAGAAGAGTTGTGCCTGTTGAAAATCCTGAAACCATTGCGACTGCAATTCGTATTGGTGCACCTGTAAGTGACATCAAAGCATTGAATGCGATTTATGATTCAAACGGTTATTCTGAAACTGTAACTGATGAAGAAATTTTAGATGCTCAAAAGTTACTTGCAAGGACTGAAGGTATTGGTGTTGAACCGGCTTCTGCAGCCTCAATTGCTGGTCTTAAAAAATTGGTTGATCAGGGTGTAATTGATAAAGGTGAAACTATTACATGTGTAGTAACCGGACATTTACTTAAAGATCCAAATACTGCTATTGATGCTTGTACTAAACCAACAGAGGTTGATGCAGATATCGATACTTTAAGAAAAATTTTAATGGATAGAGTCTGTAAAATTTTATAGGCCTATTTTATTTTTAGATGTTTTTCAGTCCAATTTTTCATTTGATAGTCT
>NZ_JAZRJY010000011.1:0-28872 GCF_045646045.1 Methanobrevibacter sp.
CCCAAAAGGTGTAAGTGCTGATGACTTAATGACAATGGCTAAAAACACCGACAGTAGAAGATATAAAAGTATGTTAACTTCTTCAATGACAAGGATGTCTAACAAAAGAGTGGATGAAATCGCTGAAGCAACTGGAATTGACATGAACAAACGTCCAAAAGCAATGACTTTCCCAGAAGCCGAAGCTATTGTACATTGTTTCAAGAAAATGAAATTCATGGCTCCTCCAACTGACGGCCTTATACCAATCGGATCAGAACAAATCGAAAAAGGTATGAAACAAATCCTTAAACCTGAATTTGTAACCACAATAACCAGAAAACCTGTAACCTATGCAGGAGGTGTCTCATTTATTATTGAGGCAGGATTGGCTTATGGTGGAAATTCCGGTAGAAAAGTTAATGAACAGAGAAAATCTGAAATTATGAGATTTGCTAACAGAGTTCCATTAACCTTTGATGCAGGAAGCTGTGCTATTACTGAAGCATTAAAAAGTATTGACTGGAAACGTTATGGTCTTAAAGATATGGACAATACTCCATTAACTTTATTTGTCAATATTATTTCAACTCAAGTTCCATACCTCTCAACAGGTAAACAAAGTGTTTCCCCAGAACCTGAAATTGTTCAGGAAATCAGACAAGCTACAATGAAATTAGCTCGTCAACTTCAAAAACATATTAGGCAAAAAAGAGCTGCTAAAGAAAAAGAAAAACGTTCAAAAGTATTTGAAGAATATGTACCTGTTATTATTGAAGAAGCTGCAAAACTTGGTGAAACAGGTGTTCCTGAATACCAGGAAGTCCTTGCTAAAGTAACCAAAAGAGCTCTTGCAGAATTGCTCGGTGAAAAAGTTGAGGAAGAAGAGGAAGAAGAAGAACTTGATGCAATCATCATGGAAGAACTTGATGAACATGGATATGCAGTTGATGAAGAACATAGTAACCTCAACTTCGATGAAGAAGAAGACGAAGATGAAGGAGATTTTGAAGAATAGGTGATTAAATGGCTGAAATTAAACAAGAAGGTAAATCACATAAAGAACTCAGAAAAGAGTACACTTTTAACAAGTTAAAAGGTTTAGGTGAAGAAATTATTGAAGAAATAGAAAAACAAAAAGTCCCTTCAATTAGAGTTCCTTCAAGAGGTACTGGAAACATTGTATATGATGATGCTAAAAGATACTATGTTTTAGGAGACAGATATGGTAGAAGGTCTCTTGGTAATGTAAAACAAATCAGAAAATTAGGTCAAATGGTTTATGTTGCTAATTTCTGTAAAGATTTGGTTGCAAGAGAAAAAACAGCTACCATCAGGGAAATGTATTATGTTTCCGAAGGTTGGGGAATAAGTTTTAAAACCCAGCAGGAATCAAACATTGTTGGAGAAGACTTGGAAGTTACATTAGGTACCACTCGTGAAGATTTAGGACTAATGCCTGAGGAAGACGGTGCATCTGTTTACGGAGACATCACTCTTTTTGATGAAGTGGAAATTAATGCGGCAAAAGTTGGAAAGTCAGGTTATACAATTTCTCCTACAATCGATCAGGTTGAATTCCTCGACCATAATGTAGATAAAGTATTGGCTGTGGAAACCATGGGGATGTTCCACAGGTTAGTGCAGGAAAATGCTCACAAAAGATTCAATACATTAATTGTAGGGCTCAAAGGACAAGCTGCCCGTGCTACAAGAAGATTCATTAAAAGAGTTAACCAGGAACTTGAATTACCAGTTTACATCTGTAACGACGGAGACCCTTGGGGATCCCACATTGCACAGGTTATTATTTCCGGAAGTGCAAAATTAGCTCACGTTAATCATGATTTAGCAACACCTGATGCTAAATTTATTGGAGTAACTGCGTCTGATATTATCAATTATGATTTACCGACCGATAAACTTAAAGATGTCGACGTTATGAGATTAAAAGAGCTTTCCAAAGACCCAAGGTATAAAACTGATTTCTGGCAAACTGAAATTAAGAAAATGCTCAAAATCGGTAAGAAAGCAGAACAGCAATCTTTCTCAAAATATGGGCTTGAATATGTTGTAGATACATATTTCCCAGCTAAATTTGAAGAAATGGAAAATCAAGCATAGATTTATGCTTTTTTCTTCTTTTTTTATTTTTTTTAAATTTCTTTTAGATAATCTTTATATACTATAAAATCCATATACCCTAGTAGGTATAGGTTGTGATATTTTGAAAGAATGTATGGATAGTGAAAATTTACATAGAAGACTTAAAAAAATCATCGGTCAGATTAATGCAATTGATCGTATGATTGATGAAGATATTCCATGTGAACAGATTCTAATGCAGGTTAATGCCTCTAAATCAGCACTACATAAAGTTGTACACATTATTGTAGAAGGACATTTGGAGCATTGCGTTAAAGGAGCTATCGATGATGGTAATGTTGATGATGCATTAGGCGATATCTCAACAATTTTAGAATATTATTCTAGAATTTAATTTTTTTTAAAATTATACCTATACCATAGGGAGTATACCTATATTCTGGAGTTGATAGAAATGATTTTAGAATGTGGAGAAGACAACATGGTGAAAATCATTTTCATAATACTATGTGCAATAAGTACACTAATGAGTTTTGTAGTCAACATACTGATTTAGTAAAACTTAAAGTTTATATTAGTCAAACTAAAAAGATATTAACATCGATAAAATGGAGAAAATAATTATGGCAATGGAAGAAAAAGAAATTAAAGTTGTAGGAATGCACTGTCCTTCCTGCGTAAATGCTGTACAATTGTCATTAACTGATGTTGATGGAATTGAAGATGCAAAAGCAGATTTAGACTCTGGAATTACTAAAATTACGTTAGATGCTGATAAGGTATCTGAAAACGATATTAAAGAAGCCGTTGAAGAAGCAGGATTCAATGTAGAATGAATCCTCACTATTTTTCTTTTTTATCTACTACATTAAACTGTAGAAAAAATCACCATTTTTACTAATGTCCGATTAAATTAATTACTCAGACCATAATTCACAAACATATCATCCCACATCAATTTTAATGCAAGGGTTTTTAAAAATAATTGAAGAGAATTTAATCATGATATTTGTTTAAAACATAAGCAATAACTGACCCGGCCAAATTCTGCCATACTGAATATAGCGCACCTGGAACCGTTGCCAAAGCCAAATTGGAAAAATGCGTTTTTGCAAGACCTGTGGATAAACCTGAATTTTGAAACGCAAGCTCAATAGCTATGGTAATAATTTGCTTTTTATTCATTCCGGATAAATACCCTATAACAAAACCGATTAACATTGCCAAACAATATTGCAATATAACAACGAGGATAATTATCATTGAAGATGAGAAAATTGCCTGCTTATTTGCACCTATAACCCCTGCAATAATCAAACAAATAACAATAGAAGACAATGCAGGAAGATAATCCTTTAATTTTTCACAGAAATCCGGAAATTTATAATTTAAAAGTAATCCCAATGCAATTGGAATAATAACTATTTCTACAATTGATATAAACATTTCAGTTGGATTGAAGGAAATCTGATTTCCAATTAATATTAATGTTATTAATGGAGTTAATATTGGAGATATAACCGTGGAAACAGCAGTCAATGACACTGATAGCGCCAAATCTCCCCTTGCAAGAAAAGTTATAACATCAGATGCAGTTCCTCCAGGAACGGTTCCAACTAGAACAAGTCCTGCCGTTAATGCAGCATCCAGATTAAATAAACTAGCAAGAGAAAGTGCCAATAGAGGCATGATTATATACTGTGCAGAAATCCCAATAGCTATTTCTTTAGGGCGTTTAAAAACTCGTATAAAATTATCTGCTTTTAACGTCGTACCCATAGTGAAAAGAACTAAACTTAAAAGTAAATTTAATATGTTAATTCCATTATAAGTATTCAAAACCCATTTAAATGAATTTGGATAAATTAATGCAACAGCAACAGCCAATAAAATTATTATAAAAAAATATTTTTCTATAAATTTAAAAACTCGTTTCATAGTATCAAAAAAATAAAAAAAGAATGGTTTAATTATACGTCGGAATATAATAAACCAGATGCTCTACCAGAAAAGAACATGACATAAACACCAATGAATCCCATTAGTATTCCACCAACAGTATTATTCCATCTCATGATAAGTGCACATATAAAGAATAATATGAAAGCTATTAAAAATACCATAATAATGAATAATAAAAGTCTGAGAATACCAACTCTTGAAATATCGCCAATTGCATCACCAATTGCTAAAGCCACACCCAAATCTTCAGTTTTTGCTAATCTGCATTGAGCCATAAATTGAGCTAAAGCGAAGATGACGAATAATATAAATGTTATTATAGCCATGATCCAGTTTTGTAAGAATAAACCTAAAATTGCGACAATAATTAATGGAATAATGTAATAAACTAAAGATACAACAAATAATTTTACACCATTGAAAAATTGTCTCATTACATCAAAACTAGGGCCGTCATTTCTTCTTTCAATACCGAATTTAATAATGTCCAATTGATAACCGGAAACTATAAATCCAACAAAAAGAGCAACAATAAATCCAATAAATCCTGAAGCTAAAGTTTCAACAACTTTACCGCCATTAATAGAAATAACCATACCTACAAATGAACTTCCAACAACAATACCAACAATAATACCTAAAATACCATAGACTATTAATGATTTAATGTTGTTTATAGGATATGCTAATGAATCTTTTAATATTTCACCTAAATCCATGTTTTTTCCTCCATTTAATTAATTATAAAAAAACTCCAAAAGAGAGTCATTACTAAAATATATTTATAATAGTATTTAAATAATAAGGTCAATTAGAAAAAAAATAGAAAAAAATCTCCAATAATCATTAAAATTTAAATGGATAGGAGAAATTAATTTAAAATATCAAATTATATATAATTAAAAAAATAAAAGTTTACTCATAAATTAAATTCTAAATTTTTAAAGGGATTAAAATGAAATCTGTTGCAATTAATGGATATGGAACTATAGGAAAAAGAGTTGCTGATGCTGTAGCAGCTCAAGACGATATGAAAGTAATTGGTGTAAGTAAAACTAGACCAAACTACGAAGCAAGAACTGCAGTCGAAGAAAAAGGTTATCCTTTATACATTGGAATTCCTGAAAGAGAACAAATGTTTAAAGATGCAGGAATTGAAATTGCAGGTACTGTTGAAGACATGATTCAAGAAGCAGATGTTGTTGTTGACTGTACTCCAGGAACTATTGGTCCGCAAAACCTTGAAATGTATAAAAAAGCTGGTGTTAAAGCTATCTATCAGGGTGGGGAAGACCATGAATTAACAGGTCTTTCATTCAATGCCATTTCTAATTATGATGATTCTTACGGTGCAGATTATACTAGGGTAGTATCCTGTAACACAACAGGCCTTACCCGTACTTTATCCACTATTGACCCAATAGCAGACATTAAAAAAGTTAGGGCAGTGATGGTTAGAAGAGGATCAGACCCATCTGAAATTAAAAAAGGTCCAATTAATGCTATTGTGCCTAACCCTCCAAAAGTACCATCCCACCACGGTCCAGATGTAAAAACCGTTATGGAAGGTATAGATGTTACTACAATGGCTTTACTCGTTCCTACTACTTTAATGCACCAACACAACATTATGGTTGAAATTAATAACAATGTGGAAACCGAAGAAATTGTTGAAGCTTTAGAAAAACGTTCAAGAGTTATTGTTGTTGATGCTGCTGAAGGTCTTGGATCAACAGCCGAATTAATGGAATATGCTAAAGAATTAGGTAGAAGTAGAAATGATTTATACGAAATACCAGTATGGAGAGAATCCATTAATGTCGTAGGAAATGAATTATTCTACATGCAAGCAGTTCACCAGGAATCTGATGTAGTACCTGAAAATATTGATGCAATTCGTGCACTTTTAGAAATGGAAAGTGATAACGAAAAATCAATAGCTAAAACCAACAAAGCAATGGGAATATTATAATTCCCCCAATTTTCTTTTTTTATAATATAAGGATTTAAATGAAAAATAAAGTATTTTTTGGACCTGCAGGAAGTCCTGTCAATTATAAGGGAGCAGCATATAAAGCTCCGAAATATATTCAAAGAATTGGACTTGACTCTTATGAATACCAATCCCCATATGGAGTTAGGATTGGTGAAAAATCTGCAAGAATATTAAAAGAGGAATCGGAGAAATTTGATATTTTAATTTCAATGCATGGCCCATATTACATTAATTTATGTGCTCGTGAAAGTGAAAAAATAGATAAAAGTATTGGCCATTTAATAGCTACTGCACGTGCCGGTGAATGGATGGGCGCCTATAGGCTTGTTTTCCATCCTGGATTTTATACTAATCAAAAACCGGACAAGGCAATGGAAGTTTCCAAACAAACCATTAATCGTTTATTTGAAGAACTTGAAGCAGAAGGCATTGAAGACTTTACTTTTGCACCGGAAACCACCGGCAAAAGAACACAACAAGGAAATATAGAAGAAATTGTTGAGTTATGTGCCAGTTTTGACCATTTTGAGCCAACAATTGACTTTGCACATATCCATGCTCGCGGAAGAGGTTACTTAACCAAAAAAGATGATTATAACTGCATCTTTTCAACAATCGAAAATAAATTGGATATTGACCGCCTGCATTGTCATTTTACAACTATCGAATACAGCCATGCCGGCGAGGTTAAACATCATACTTTAGATGAAAGTGATGAATATGGCCCTCAAATTGAAGATTTGCTTGCAAATCTAATAGATAATGGTTGGAATGCAAATATTATCTGTGAAACTCCACTTAGAGATATTGATGCATTGAAAATGAAAGAATTATATGAAAGTATGATTTAATTTTTCTTTAATTTTAATATTACAACTTCGGAGTCTGTTCCCCACCTTAATGGCTGGTCCATTGAACCTACTCCAGTTGTTACATTCAGATAATGGCCCAAATTATCCTGGAATAATCCCATATTATATTTAAAAACTATTTCTGAAATCCATTTTACAGGATAGAATTGACCTCCGTGAGTGTGACCTGAAAGCTGTATGTCAAAGCCCATTTTTGAGTGTTTACTCCATTTGCGTGGAACATGATAAATGATTATATTAGTTTTATCGGATTTTATCTCACTTTTCAGTTCTTCAGAAGTAGGCGTTTCAATATCACCAAAACTAAAGGACAAACCATAAAAATTTAAATCACCAATTACTAGAGATTCATTGTCCAAAACAATAATTCCCGCTTTTTTACATGCTTTTATTACATCTTCAATTCGGATATAGTAATCATGATTTCCTGGAGTAAAAATTATTGGCATATCCACATCCTTCAGAGCCATAAAATCATCCTCATTTACAATACACGAACCGTCAGCCAAATCTCCGGAAATTATAGCAGCATCACAGGTTTTTGATACCTCCATTAGAGTATCCCTTAGTTGAGTTATAATTTCCTTATGTCTGACTGAACCAAAGTGAACATCAGATAGGTGTGCAATATTTACTTCCTTATTTAAATTATCCAATTTTAAAGTTTTTTCATTGACAACTAATTTGTGTGCTTTATGATAAGCATAAACTCCAACCAACGGCACAATCAGCAATAAAACAGTCAGATTTAAGTTAAAGAAATATCTTACTGCATAAATAACAATAATGACCATGAAAAACATTAATAATGCCCACACCCAGATAGCGAAAATCTCTGATAATAATCGTGTTATAAATCTGGATTTTTTCTCTTCGAAAAACATTGGAGTGATTTGCATTATTCCCAAAAGGATTGTTATTGAAAGCAAAGTCAAATTATCCAAGGGATAGAATAACATGAACAGATACTTCAATAAAAAATATTCAAAAAGCATGTAAAAAGGAGTCATGAAAATGACCCGAAGTCTTCTGAAACTCATCAATATTAACTCCAAAATTTTAAATAATATGATAATATATATTAAGAATGTTATTATAAATATTTAAAATTGGTGATTTTTTGAAAAATAATTCTAAAAAAAGTGAATCCAAAGGCCAAAGCCAAAAATCCTCTATTTTTTCTACTGAAAATAAAAATAACGCAGAATGTGTTGTTTTAAAAACTGCAGGATATCCTTTTGACTTTGAATTAATGGAAAACACTTTAGAAATTACTGATAAAAGTCTATTTGAGCAGTATGCCCGAGACCAGTGGTTAGGTATGGAAGTTAATAGTAACTCATATCTTTTTGATCAAAAAATCATCCCCGATTTTGCATTTAAAGTAATATCTGTTAAACCTGAAAATTCAATAATAACAGAAAATACCAAAATCAATATCCTTATTGAAAAGGACAAAAATAACAATCTTAAATCAGCTAAAACCAACATAAAACTTTCAGACGTTGTTGGGCAGATTAATGCAAAGAATAAGATTAAAGTTATTGAAAAATTCTTAAAAGAACCTGAAGTATTTGGCGATTGGGCTCCAAAAAATGTTTTATTTTACGGCCACCCGGGTACGGGTAAAACCATGCTTGTCAAAGGGCTTGCGGGAGAAGTTGATGTTCCCCTGTATTTGATTAAAGCAACATCATTAATCGGAGAGCATGTTGGCGATGCCGCATCCAAAATACACGATTTATATGAAAAAGCTTCTAAAAATTCTCCATCAATAATTTTTATTGATGAAATTGATGCAATAGCCCTTCACAGATCATATCAAGCATTAAGGGGAGATGTTTCTGAAATTGTCAATGCACTTTTAACTGAAATGGATGGAATTAATGAAAACAAATCAGTTATAACAATTTGTGCTACAAACAACCCCTCTTCACTCGATAATGCTGTCAGAAGCCGTTTTGAAGAAGAAATTGAGTTTAAACTCCCCGAAGAAAATGAAAGAAAAGAAATATTTGAAATAAATATTAAAACATTGCCCCTAGATTGTGATTTGGATATTGAAAAATTAGTTAAAATATCTAAAAATATGTCCGGAAGAGATATTAAAGAGAAATTGCTTAAAACAGCATTACATCATGCAATAGCTAATGAAAATACAATTATTGATATGGGCGATATAGAATATGCTTTAAAATCCAGTAAAATTAAAATTAATGACGTCAAAGGAATGTTTGAATGAAATTTATTAGTCAAATTAAAGATGCTGCAAAATATACTTTTAGAGATTGGAAATCTATTGTTCTATTAGGCATTATTCTCTGCATTGCTTCAACTTCAGAAGAATTATATAGCGACAATCCTGTATTACTTGTCCTTATAATTGTTATTGGAGCTATAATAGTATTAATTGAAGAAGGATATAGATATATGATTATTAAAGAAACAATTGAAGGACACAACCGCCCACCAATTATCAGAAACTTCCCTAATCTAATAAAAGAAGGTTTTTCAGAAACTATTACTTTATTAGTTTATGTTTATGTGGCTCTAGCAATGAATAAAATCTCTGAAAGTTTGGGAGAATCATGGGTTTCTACAACAATCCAAATACTAATTTTTATTTCAATACTAATTATCTATTTATTACTTTTTGGATATCCAATTTATAAAGCACTGAATGGAAGCAAATTCCTTTCAGGATTCGATATTATTGGAATACTTAAGTTATATTCCAAAATAGGAATTGTACAAAGTTTCTTTTTAATTTTAATTGGAGCAATAAGTATGAACGTAATATATTCATGTGTTTTTAATATAGGTATTTTTGAAACATTTCATTTCATTGAATTTATACTATCATTCTTTATAAACCCTATCATATTGTTGTTTATAACCAGATTAATGGCGTTATGTGGTCGGGAAGCTATTCCTTCTTAAAATCAAAAATGTATTCTGCTGCTTCCAGTATGTCTGTTTTTTCATCGGCAGCGGCCTGTTTTAAGTTTTGTGAAATGTCAAAAAATATTTTATTAACAATCGAATTTGTTAGATTATTGAGAATTTTGCTACTTCCATCTACATGAGTCAACTTTGAAGATGCTTTTTTAGTTTCACGTTGTCTTATCTCTTCCATAGATGTCCTTAAACTTGATAGTAAATCTTCAACTTCCATTATTTTAAAGGAATTTTTAAGTAAATCATACTCATCTTTGATGATGATTTCCGCTTCATCAAATTCCTTCTCACGAAGCTTAGTATTATAATCTGCAATTTCACGTAAATCGTCAATATTGAATAATTTAACCCCAATTTCTTTAACATCATCTGAAATATCACGAGGATTTGCAATATCAACCATCATTAACTCACAATTTTTAAAACCGATGCCTTCAAGCCTTTGTTTAGTTATGATTGAATGGGGTGCACTGGTTGCACTGATTACCAAATCAGCATTTTTTAAATATTCGTCAAGCTGTGAAAATAAAATAGCAGTACCATCCAAATCCTCAGCAAGTTCAACAGCAACATAAAATGTCCTGTTTGCAACAAAAATAGCATGCAAATCTTTTTCAGCCAAAGCTTTAGCTACCAACTTACCCATTTTACCGGCACCAATGACCAGAACAGATTTGCCTGTCAAATCCCCCAAATGAGATTCCGCCAAATCAACTGCTGCAGAACCAATGGAAACAGAACCCTTATTAATATTAGTTTTATTTCTAACGACCTGACCTACATGAATGGCTTTTGTAAAAATTAAATCTAAAGATTTTCCGCAGTGATGATCTTTTGAAGCTTTGGCCTTAGCATCCTTTACCTGACCCAAAATTTGGTCTTCTCCAACAATCATTGACTCCAAACCAGAAGTCATCCTGAGAAGATGCATTACTGATACTCCACCATATTCAATGATAATGCTTTTATTTTCATGAGACAACAGTTCTTCATCCAAAGAAATATTATCATTGTGAATATAATATTCTTTACGATTACATGTGGAAATTTCAATATATTCATTAATGGAATACTTTTCCTGCAATTTCCAGAATAATTCATCTATTTCTTTTGAAATATTTTCCATAGATTGAATATCTGCAATTTTATGATCAACCCTCAAATTAAGTATCATTAAAATCCCTCATTATTAATTCACAAATAACAGCCTTTGCTTCATCTATTTCTCCAGATTGGATTAAATTTTGAATATTCTCATCTTCAAATATTTTATATAAATAATCTCTCCTATCTTTTTGATTAGGAATGTATTTTTTTAAAAGTGAACGTGAATAGTCCTGAAGTTCTATTTCCAGAATATCCTCTTCAGTTATAATGGACTGTATTCTTTTTCTCAATTGTCTTGCCATCAATGGACTTTTACCATTAGTAAAAATAGAAATTTGAATATCTCCAATATTGAAACTTGTTGGAACAATTATATCCCCATCATTTGGGAAATCTGCACGGTTAACCAGTTTATTTTGAGAAATATTGGAAACATAATCCGATAACTCTTTATCCCCGCTAGCCACTACGACCAAATCTGCCCAGCCAACCAGCTCATCCACTTCATCTGTTGGGTGCAACATAGCTCCTTTGCTTAGCAGTTCTTCACCGATAGAATTGCCCGCAAGCTTTACAATTGCCCCATGATCTAAAAATTTATTTGCTCTTCTAGTTGCAACTTCGCCAGTCCCTAAAATAAACACATTTAATCCAGAAGTTTTTAAATAGAGAGCAGTCCAATCCATTTTAATCAGAATCTTCTAAAGATTGTGCTTTAAGAACACTAACAGCACGTCTTAAATCATTATTACAATCAGTTAAGACTTTCATAGCCTCAATTTTTGAAATGTTGAATGTTTCGGCAAGTGCTTCTGCTTTTGCATCAGGTTCCGGTTTTTGAACACCAATCAACTTTTCAGAAAGCTCTTTTTTCAAATCTTCATACTCATCATAACTCATACCCATATTTCTTAGAGTCATGTCTCTCAAAGGACAAGGTTTGGACGGTTTACAACACCAAATTAATGATCCAAAACAAGTACCGGCACCTTCACCTAATCTTGTCTGTCTGCCAAACTCTGTTTTAATCTCAATATACTCTTGAGGAGTTAAGTTTACCTCTTCTAATGCATTTAAAATAGGGCACGGTTTGATTGGAGGGCAGCAAAAAGCAAGTCCCCTAACATCTCCACCCCTACATATATGAGACGGTGCATCTTCCCAAGTCATAATAAATCACCATAAATATAATATGATAATATCTCTTAATGACAATATATAATACTTTGTAAAAAAGCAGTTATTCATCAAAAATTACAAGTATTCAAAAATTACATATCATTAATTGAGATTATTTATATATTGGCCAAACCAATGCTTTGTTGCATATTATTTAATTAACTTAAATTAACTGATAAGAATAATTAATTATGATTCTGAGGTACACTAATGGAAATAAATGGAATTAATGTAATCATTCAGAGAAAAAATATTAAAAACATGTATCTTCGCGTTATTCCTCCTGAAGGTAGTGTTAAAATTTCTGCACCATATTTTGTTAGTGATGAACAGATTATCGATTTTATTAACACTAAAATGGATTGGATTTTAGAAAAACAAACACAAATAGCCAATAAAAATTACGTTCCCGCTTTAAAATATGTTAATGGTGAAAAGCATCTGCTATGGGGGGAAGAGTATAGTCTCCAATTGATAGCAAATAACATCAAAACTGCTTTTGTAAAAGAAAACACCATTTATCTTCCCGTTTCTAAGCGAAGCAAAATGAAAAACAGACAGAAAACATTAGAAAATTTTTATCGGACAGAACTTCAAAGAGAAATTGATAATATCTATGATAAATGTACAGATATTGTTGGCAAAAAACCCCGTGAAATCAAAATAAGGAAAATGAAGAATTGGGGTAATTGTAAACAGAATAAAGTGATTACACTTAATTTGAATTTAGCTAAAAAACCAAAAATATGTTTGGAATATGTTCTTATTCATGAATTATGTCATCTGATTGAATTTAATCATTCTAAAAAATTTAAAATGCTGATGGATAAAAATTGCCCTAACTGGCAGAAAATAAAAAAAATATTAAATGAATAAAAGAGAATTATTCTCTTTTAAGCATATCTTCTTTTTCGTCTGGTGTGAGTTGTTTAACGATGTCTTCGGGAGTACCAATATCCAATAATTTTCCTCCTCTCATTAAAGCAGCTCTGTCACAAACATCCAATACAAAGTCCATATCGTGAGAAATGATAATAAATGTTTGTTCTAATTCAGTACGTGCTTTTAAAATTGAATCTGTAACAACTACACGAGTAATAGGATCCATTGTTCCCGTAGGCTCGTCCAATACTACAAGTTTAGGTTCTTTAATAAGTACCTGTGCAAGAGCTACCCTATGTTTTTCTCCCACACTTAATTCATCAGGATATTTTTCTAAAATAGATGCTGCTGTTGAATCATCAAAACCTACAGTGGTCAATGAGTGAATAGCTTGAATTTTAGCAAATTCAGCAGGTAAATCCAAACTGATAGCATCAGTTAAGTTACCTAAAATATTCCTATGAGGATATAGTGAATATTCCTGGTGTAATAATCCAATATATGGCATGATACGTCCACGATTAAGAGGACCTACTTTTGTCATGTCAATCCATTCATCACCAAGTTTGATTTTAATATCTCCGCTACTTGGTTCAGTTAATCCCATTAACATTCTTGTTGTGGTGGTTTTTCCGGATCCACTTAAACCTACAATACCGAAAATTTCTTCTTTATTGATAGTTAAAGAAACACCGTCAACCGCTTTGATAACACCTCTTTCAATGGAATAGTAATGTTTTTTAACATCCTCTAAAACTACTTCAGGTTCACCAAATTCAGGAATTTCAGGTTTTTCTGGAATTGGTACAGTTGCCATGAAGTTGTCTACAACAGTTTCAGGTTCTCCATCTTCTTTAATCTCACCATTTTCAAGCCACACTACCTTATCTGCAAGTTCTACCATGACTTCAGGCCAGTGAGATGTGATAAGCATTGTGATTCCTTCATCCTTAACACCTTCTTTTAAAGTGTGGTGAAGTTTTACTGCAGTTTGAGGGTCCAAAGTACCTGTCGGCTCATCTGCTAAAAAGAGCATTGGATCTTTAGCAAGTTGCCTTGCAAGCACTACTCTCTGTTTTTCCCCACCACTTAAATCACGTGCGATGTGTGTAATACGGTGGTTCATCTGAACCATTTCCAATAATTCTAAAGACCTGTAAAGACCTTCCTCATATGGCATGCGGTCTCCAATAGCCCTCATTACATTTTCAATTACAGTTTCTTCATCATACAATGCGAAGTTACGTTGTAACATGATGGATATTCTTCTTCTAATAGCTGCGAATAATTTTCTATCACAGTTAAAGAAATCAACTTCCTGAACTGCTAAATCACAACCACAACTACATTTTTCTCCATCTTTTGAAGGTGATTCTATAGTTAAACAATTAGGACATACAGCAACATTAATTAATACTTTACCTGAATCAGGCCAATAATCTTTTGTTCCCCTAAGCATATTAATTAAAACAGATTTACCACTACCACTACGTCCTAAAATACCTAAGGTCTCCCCTTCTTCGATAGTTAAGTTAATATCTTTTAAAACATCCACACCATTAAATGATTTTGTAATGTTTTTAAGAGTTATAAAATTCATAAAAAATTCACCTATTGCATATACTAATAATAAATATAATCTTGAATGTTAATAATACTTTTGATTTAAAAATTAGAAATATCGAAATTTAGAGTTCCCGAAATTACTGCACGAGCTATTGAAAAGCCGTAAACTCCACATCGATACATTTTCCTTATTTTTTCAGCAGAATCGATTGAATTATTTCCTATCACTTTAATATTCGTATTATTACAAACATTTTCCAGCAATTCCCAGTCTGCATCAAAAACATTTGGGTCCATTGCATCCAGATGCAAGTAAGTGGCACCTGCATCTTCAATTATCTTTGCAACTTCCAAAGTATCGATATCAGGGACATTTCCCCTTATTTTAACAGACACTTCACTTTTTGAGTTATCAACAATTTGAGATATGTAATCAGAAAAATCTGGTCTCTTTAACATCTCCTGACCACAACCAATAGCCGTTATTTCTTCCTGGCGGCAATGACAATTAATTTCTATAATATCCAAGTCACTTATTTTAGAAGCTTCAATTATTGGTTCGGCAGTAGTTGATCGTACATTTGCACTGACACGTATGTCAGGATAGGCTTTTTTAATCAGATTTACTTCTTTTTCTATATGAGGAATAATCTCATCCAATTCAAAATGAAATTCTTTTCTTCCTCTTTCAATTATTTTTCGTGATGCTTCAATAGTCTTTTCATCCAAACTATATCCACCTAAAGTAACTACATCAAAACCAAATGGAATAACCCTATTTAAAAATTCAGCATTTGTTATTCCAGCCATTGGTGCAACTACTTTTATTTAAAATCCCCCTATTCCAGTTTTTCAACAACCCAAGTCCAAGGTTCATTGTTACGGTCACGAATTTCTTCAAGACCAATATCAGCCATGTATGCCGCATCTTCAGCATTTTTGCCTCTTCCAATTCCTGCTTTAAGGCCGATACCGATTTCTTCATCAATTTCACATAAAATTTCTTTGATTTCTTCTTCAGATAATCCGTTACATGGAGACATAAAGTTATCTCCACCAATAAAGAATAAGAGAGCTCCTTTTTTAATTAATTTAGTCATTAAATAATGTTGAGCTTTATTTACCATAAAACTAGTATCAAATGCTGATTCTATATCAGTTAATGTTTCAGTTACACTATTGATATCAATGTGTGCAGCCTGAACAAAACTGTCTTCTTCAGATACCAAACTGTCAATAGCTAAAATTTCTTTTCTTTCACCGGATTGGGCACTGCCTGCATTTTGAAGAGCTATGGTAGCTAATCTTTGAGCTTCATGAGGAGTTTCGGCTGCTCCAACACCCATACTTATGGTTATAGGATATCTGTTTCTAATTGATCTTTGAATTCTTAAATGGTCTTCCTCATTTAAACCATTTGAAATAGCAAGTAAATTATCAAATCTTGTAAAGAAAACCAAACCCTTTTTATTCCCAAAGTGGTTGTTTAAATCTGCAAATAAACTTGCTTGTAACATTTGTAAATCTGATTCTGTACGTGGCCTTGGAGTGACGGTCCAAGGACCATAATTATCAATTTGTATTAATGTCATTTGTATCATTAACATTACCGCCTAAATTATACGATGCCATCCAAGATTTTTTTTGCCAAATCAATTTTGACATCTGAACTATTCATTATTGTATTTGTAATTATTACTTTATTAATAATTTCGCCTAAAGTATCTTTTAAATTTTCATCTTTTTCATCAATTACCATTACATCTAAAAAATCCTTATACAACTTGGCAACACCAATTGAGGATACTTCAATACCTAAAGCTTTCATAAAACTAGATGCTGGACCTGAAACTGAATCATTACCAATTATCGGCGATACAGCCACAACATGGGTCTCTTTTAAAGCATCTTTAACTCCTTCAAGAGAAAGTATTGGTAATATTGATGTGATTGGATTTGACGGTCCGATTATTACCATGTCTGAATTTTTAATTGTATCAATTACACTCTCGGCAGGTGAAACATTTGAAAAAATTACATCTTCCACTTCAGGCTGGCATTGATGTTTTATTAAATAATCATGAAATTCCAGCTCACCGATATCGGTAATTATTTTAATATCTGATTGCTCATTACTCATGGGGATAATTTTTGAGTCTATACCCATATGTCTTCTTTGAATATCAACGCTTTCTTCAAGACTATGCGTTTGCATTAAAAGAGTCTTTTGTATTTTAGTAGCTCTGTCAATATCCCCTATTCTAAGCAACTCCGGAGATGATAATTCGGCAAGTCTTTCATTAGTGACAAATGTATCATTTTTAACACCATACCACAACTCATCATTAATCATGTCAGCCATTGTATATAATACAGTATCAATGTCTGCTGAAACATAAACGCCTGAAAAATAATTGTTTTCAACAGTATTAACAATAATCGCCAAATCTTTTGTATCAACAACTTCTTTAATACCTTGCAATAATTTTGGAGTACCTGTACCCCCAGATAAAACAGTAATCATAATATCACTATTTCCTAAATACATCAAATTCTTTTGGCCTGAGTAATGGCTTAATATCGGAACCGGTATTTCTTAAATGATTAAAAGCGCTGAACCCGGAAACAATAACTGCAGGAAAACCTTCATCAGCCTGACCCATAATTAACGAAGCCGCACTGGCCAATTCATCAGCAGTTGCAATTTCAGTTGTTTCCAATTCACGACCATATAAATCCTTTTCACCAATTCTGACCCATAAAGGATCAATACCACTACATCCAATAGCAGTTCCAATAGCACCTACCCTAAAAGCTCTTCCCTGAGTGTCTGTTATAATAACAGCCAAATCCTTATTAAATTCTGATTCTAAAAATTCTCTAATTTTTAAAGCAGATTCATCAGGATTTTCAGGAACTGGCGTAGCAAGTCCATCATCAACATTAGACTCATCAATAGCCGCATTTGCACAAACAAAACCATGTTTAGTCTCTGTAATAATAAAATTAGGGCCGACTTCAACAACTTCTGTCGAATTATCCAGAATGGCTTCAACAAGCTTAGGATCTTTTTTACAAATTTCCGCTATTTCAAATGCTTTTTCGGATGGTGTAATTTTATCCAATTCAATGATATTTCCTTCTGCTTTTGAAATTAAAGTCTCTGCTATTAAAATAATATCTCCATCTTTCAAATCATAATTCATTTCCAAAATAGATTCTTTAATGACTTCACCAATATTATCTCCAGATTTAACTAAAGGAATACCTTCTAAGCCAATTAATTTGATTTCCATAGTATCATCTTAAAAAAAAATAAAAAAATTATGGATTATAGACATCTATTGCCCATTCTCCATCAAAAACAGTAGCACAAGAAGTGACCGGTTTTTCATAATCTGCAAAAGTACCTTCATCAAAAATAAATTTAGCAGCCTCTGTTGCAGTTTTTGCAGTAAACTCAACAGGGTCAGGTGCCTGACTACCATATGTAGATATAAATGCAGCTTCACCATAAGGTACTTCTTCAACTAACAATTTTTTATCGTTAACAATTCCAATATAACATTCATATTCATCTTTTTTGTCTGAAGATGTTACAACACCAGCAATTCTTGGAGTGTTATAATCATCTTTTTCATAATCCATTGTAAGCAATGAATAAGCCAATGCATCTTTAATATTCATTCCTAAAGAGATTTTATCTGCAATAACGTCAGTATGAGAACCGTTTGATATGATTGCAGTATCGCCAACAATACGAAGACTGTTATAAGCAATATAGGTATTTTTGTAAATATCCTTCTCAAAACCTTCTTTTGGAACAACAGGTGCTCTGGTATCAAATTTCAAACATTGTCTGTTTGGAAATGATCTGCTAGATACCCTGTATGCAGCAAATGGTTTTCCATCACTATTCATTCCAATTGATAAAATCCTGCCCGTATACATAGAATCTCTCCCAAATTATACTCTTGGACGTTGAACAGCATCTTGAGGAGAAATTCCATTAGGAGTGACAATAATAATTTCTCCCGGCTTAATCGATATTTGTCCTTCATCCATAACTTTCGCCTGAACTCCAACAGCACCACCTGAAATGGCATCTGATCTATCGACACCATTAACGGTAACCTTGTGCAGGTTAGCAACAGGCACAATATAATATTCAGCATTTCCTGAAGTATCAGTTACATTAGGTTTACCGGTAGCCCCACTATCAGTAGCAGTGTTACTCGGTGAATCAACAGCTGCGAAATTACTTGTTACAACTAGAAAAATCATTATTGTAAATAAAATATCAATAAATGGAACCAAATTAATATTAGGCTTTTGGTCCGTTAAATACCTTTTTTTATAAGATTTAACATCGATTGCCATAATAACCACTTTATTGTCTCAATTTACTTTCAGTAATTTCAGCATTCACATTACATTTTTCCAAAATAATGTTGGAAATACTTTTATCCAACATACTTGGCTTAAAGGAAACCTTAATATTAGCATAAGGATCTGAAATTAATCTTGTATTAACAACACCTTCTGCTTCCTGAAGTGCTGCAACAGCACATTCCACATTAGCTTCCACTCTTACTTTAACTACAGCAAATCCCCAATTGGTCATTTTTGTAGCAAGTTCAATTTTATCCATTTCCGCTTCAATGAGCCCCTGAATATAAGTATAAATCGGTAAAAGAATAATAACAACAAACAACCCCATAATAGTGGTAGTTAGTGCTACATAAATACCTTCAGCCATTGCAGCAGAATTTGGATTTACACCTAAAGATTTAAAAGTCATCCAGATACCGATAACAGTACCAATTAACCCGATGAAAGGAGCGAGTTCAGTAATAGTTTTAATAGTGTTTAAACCTTTAGTCATCTTTGCGACTTCAACAATAAAAATCTGTTCCATACTCTCTTCAACTTCAGTTTTATTTTTATAACCTATTTTTAAAGTTTCAGAAATAATACGGGAAACAGGGTTTTTAAACCTATTAATCTGCTTTAATGCTTCAACAGCTCCTCCCCTTTCCATAGATGCAGTTACAACACCGAAAATTTCAGTGGTGTCTACACGACTAATTTTTTTAAGATAAGCAATCTTTCTAATGGCAATAATAAGACCATAAATACCTATGAAAAGAATTATATATGTTATAATTCCTCCCTGAGTAAAAATATCCATTATACCATTAAAGATTGGCGAGATATACTCAATAATCATAATTTTCCTCTACTAAATTGTTTATAAAATAATCATTTATAAGTTTAATATATATTTTCATATACTTAAAAATAGCTATTATATTAATGTAGTCTGAACAGTTTTCAATTTTGCAATTGTGGACCAGGACTTTCGAACAAAATCCGGCATTTCATTATAAGTATAATTTGACAGGAATTCTTTAGTTGTAGGGTCTGAAGGATAACCTGAGCCAATGCCCCCAATATCTTCAAATTTTTTATTGATTTGTGCTATTGCCTCATCCCTAGTTTGTTTAGCTATGATTGAAGCTGCACTTACTTCAATATATGTATCATCTGCCTTATGTTCTGCCTTAACATTTTTACCTGTGGCATGAGCAAGTTTATCCTGAAATCTTTGAGGCTTTACATCAACAGCGTCAACAATAGCCTGGTCAAAGTCAAGTTTTTCTATTAATTCCTGCATTCCTTTTCGCTCAATTTCATTTAAGTTAACACCCTGAGCTCTTAAGTTATCAATATCGCGTGCTGAATAAATTACCGTATCCCATTCAAACATTTTTTTAAGTTTGCGTGCTAAAACTTCTCTTCTTTGAGGCGTTAATCTTTTAGAGTCTTTAACACCCATATTATCCAAAATAGATTCCTTGCGTTTATCGATTACAACGCCAGCAATAACAAGTGGGCCTAAAACAGAACCTCGTCCTGCCTCATCAATGCCTAAAATATCCATATTAATCAAAAAAAAGTAAAAAAAAGTGAAATAATTAATTAAAATTATTTCATTGCTCTTAAACGTACTTCCGGTTCTAATGCAAGTGGTTCTGCTGCAACAATAGCAGTTCCTTTTGCAACAACAGTCATTGGATCTTCAGATATTTCGATTGGAATACCGATTTCATCGAAAATTCTTTGTTTGATACCACGAAGTTTGGAACTTCCTCCAACTGCAACAGCATTGTTATATACACCCATCATCAGTTCAGGAGATAATCTTTCTAAAATAATATTCAAACCAACAACAATATCCTGCATGAACGGTTCGACTGCATCCGCTACAAGCATTGAGTCAATTACTACTTTTTTAGGTCTGTTAGTTTCTAAAGATTTTCCGATTACTTCTACACTTAAGTTTTCGAGTTGTTCTGAACAGTGCACCATTCCAACTTCTATTTTTGCAGATTCTGCATCATGAATACCAATTGCTACATCGTATTTTTCTGCAACAAGTTCTACTATTTTGTTATCAACGTCATCTCCACCACATCTTACGGTTTCAATATCATTAATACCACCGAGGGAAATGATTACAATATCAGTTGAACCTGCACCTATATCGACAACCATTGTACCATTTGGTTCTGCTATAGGAAGTCCAGCTCCAATAGCTGCTGCGAGACCTTCACTGATTACAAGAATATTTTGTGCACCTGCTTTTCTTCCAATTTCTTCAGCTGCATTTTTTTCTACTTCGGATGCATCACCAGGAATACCAATAACAATTCTTCCAACACGTTCTCCTTCGTTAATACCAATTTGCATTGCTTTAATAAGTAAAGCTTGTGCTTGTACAACGTTTTCAATTACACCTTTTTTAAGTGGTCTGACTGCAAGAATATCTTCAGGAGTTCTTCCTAACATTTTTTTAGCTTCTTCACCGACAGCTAAGACTTCACTTGGATCATCTTTTTTAACTGCAACAACAGATGGAATTTGGTATAAATCAAATTTGTCACCTGATGGTTTAGCTATAACTGTGTTTAAAGTTCCTAAATCTATCCCCAAACTGTTACTAATAACTCTGGTATCAACAACTTCTTGTTCTTCCTCATCATTTCCGAAAATATTCATGACTAATCCTCCGTTATAATATCTTTAAAATCTATAACAAATATTTTATTAGATGTAGCAATACTTTGAACCCTTTCAACGTCTTTATCATTTTCAACTGAAATAAGTATTGTGGATAAAACAACCTCATTCGCATTATAAAATGGTTTTAAAGCAGATTTAACAAATCCCGGTAGTTTAACACTGTCATTTATACCGACATCAATTACCCCAGTCGTCTGTGATTCTTGTAAAATCGCAAACGGAATTCTTGATTTTTCTATAATTTTGACAGCTTCTTTTATTTTGTCTTCAGGAGCAACAAAAACCATAAGATTTTCTTCTTTGTTTAAATAATAATGAGTGACTTTAATAAATGCCCCACCCTGAGAAGTAGAAACCTTTCCAAGGTTCTCAATCACTCTGAAATTACCATACAACATGATGAAATCATATTTTTTAGTAATTTTTCCTTCATTTAATACAACATGCTCCCTAAATAGAATCTTTACACTATTCTTAGACGCAATTGCTTTATACGCAATATCATCGATTAAATCGACGTTGCCTGCAATAACACACCAAATATCGTTGTCAATCGGCTCGTCATCGGATGTAATTCTGGCTGCTTGTCTAAGCATTCGTATATTGTCTTCTATCATCTAACTACTCGCAATTATATTAATATAAGTTCTAAATACATTTAATCAATAGTTAAATTAATTAAAAACCCTTTTTTAGCTTTAAAAAAATCGCTGAAATAAGGTACTATTAATTAAGGTCTAACAATATTAAATTACTTTAAATTCTTATATATATTTTATCTTTGATTAGAAATTTCTACTTTTTTAAGACAAAATTTAAAAATTAAAGCAATTTTTTAGATTTGATAAAAATCACTATTTTTTTAAAAATAACATCCATAATCCCATAATATGATTAAATAAGAATAATAATCTTTTATATAAGTTAAACTTAATAATAACAAGGATTATAGTAATATTAAAGTTTTTTAATGATTTTTAAATAAAAAATTTAAAAAAACTTCCAGAGTATTTGGATTTACAACTTTCACAGCATTAATTTATCCGAATACTCAATTTTACAAAAGATTAGTGAGGGTTTATCATGAAAAAAGAAAAAGATCGGCTTTATCCGAAAGGATTTGGTGAATTAAACGATTTAAAAAATAATGAAATTCCACGACCGAAACTAAAACCGGAAAAGGAAATAAGTGCAATTGAAGCTTTCAACAATAAATTAGGTTCATTATTTAAAAATAAAACCCCAGATAATATTAGTGATGAGAAAAAAAGAAAAATAGGCAAAATCATTACAACAATTATTATACTGACATTAATAATATCTGCATATTACTTTATAATTTATGAACCTGCACAGCAAGAACTGAACAAGGAAAAAACCTTAAAGATAAATGAATTGCATTCCCTTTATAAAGGACCCCTTGCAGATGCGGCAAATGCATTTACATTAGAAGATAAAATAAACGATGCTAAAAACGTCTATGAAGTTAAAAGTATCAATGTTTTTAAATATGCGACAAATGATTGGAAAAAATTTCATATAACAAGCATTAGGGCAAACACTGACCAGTTTAACCGTACCATGGCAGTTTATGAAAACACCTCCCGCAATGTCATAATGCCTGCAAGTGAAGCGGTGGAAACAGTAAACAACAATAATGCTGAAAAACTGTCTGAAATGACATTTAAAAAACCAGATACGGTATCCGTTCCGATTTTAGTATCCCGTCTTCAGGCAGGAGCAGGATTGATAAGTACCGGAAGCATTGTTGACATTTATCAAAGCAATAATGATACGACGTTTAATAAAACCCAGGATTTAAACAAAAGCGAAGCGGACGTTAGCGGATGTACGGTGCTGTCAATAATGAGATATGAAGACAATGGCGAGATTGAATCTGAATATTCAAAAGGAAATACAATAGTTGAGGGAAATAATACCCATCCTTCCGAAAATACAAAAAAATTCTCTTCAAATGTACTGGAAATGCTTAAAGGATCCCTTGTGCAGGGTTATGATGAAAAAACAACACTGGACATGCTGAGAAACTATGGTGTTAAATTATCCAATTATGAAAGAGAAATTAATTTGGGAGATTTGGATGCGGAATATATGCTTTTAGTTGAAGTGCCTCAGGATAAAGTTCCTTTAATCATAAATAATATGGACAGCATTATTTTAACAATCCCTACTGCAAAAGCACCCGACTGGATGGCAGGTGAAATTAATTCAACATATTCCAGATAGAAAAGTTATATTAATTAAATAAATATAAAAATGATAGTATGAAAAGACCAAGTATTTCAGCAATTATTGTGATTATTGCCATAATAGTAATAGGATTATATGCTGCAGGAGAAGTTAACTATTATGCTCACAAAAATGTAAGCCAAAAAGACATCACTTCTCCAGTCATAATGATTGACAAAGTTGGAATTAATGAAAAAATAAACAATCAATCCCTGGATTTAGGTGTTATGCTGGATGAAAAATCAGGAATACCAACACATGGAGACGTTATCATTTTCGGACATAGGACCCTTCAAGGATCACCATTCCTGAGGTTGAACGAACTTGAAAACGGTGATGCAATAACCCTGGAATGGCCGGGAATCGGTGAGGTCCACTATACGGTCATAAATAAAACTATTGTCCCTGCAACATATCAGCTGAACACAAATGAAAGCGGAGACCATGTTTTATTGATTACATGCGATCCTATTGGTTCAACAGAAAACAGACTGATTATTGAAGGTCAGCAGACCAACATCAGCGGAATAAATGAAAAAGTAATTACATCCAATCCGCAGGAGTCCAATGCTTTCATAATTGCAGGATTGTTTTTAATAATAGGTCTTGGAATATCATTTATTTTCCCAAAGGAAACAAGACCATATATTTTGGGAACAGTCTTAATAATATCCGCAATCCTGATTTACTTCTGTTTTAATCCAATCTCATCCCAGATAATATATGACAAAATAATCTTTTTAAATGGAGGAATTTGAATGGACGTTAATGAAAAATATTTCTCTAACATAACTGCCCGTGAACGAGCAATATTTGAAGGTGGAATTAGTATGGGTGCATTATTTCACCAGTTTGTAGGAACTCCTGTCAATATTGAAACAAAAGAAGGTCTGGAAAGAAGCATTGAGGAATCATTTAAATTGCAGCCTGCCATCGAAGATGTTGAAGTTAAAATTAATTTAAATGACAATACCGGCTTTGATTACATTTCACTTTCAGGAGATATGCTTGACGTTAGAATACATACCATAGTGGAAGACGTAAAAGCAGTTATCAGAATAGAATATATTGAGGAATTGAATTATCCATTGATGTATGTTGAAGAAATCTAATATAATTTCTCCAAATCAGCTAAAAATTCTTTCAAGTGAGTTTTGGTTACATGGTTCATTAAAACAATCCTGATTGCATTTGGACAATTTGCAACTGAAACTTTCCATCCATTTATTTTTTCCAATTCTTCAGACAACTTTTGCGGACTTTTAGTTGGATGATTAAAAGCAATGATATTTAATTCAGGTTCAACAATAACCTCATAACCAATTTTTTCCAAAGATTCCTTTAAAAAGAAAGTATTGTCCATTAATCTTGTGGCTAGTTTTGAATATCCTTTTCGCCCGAAATATTTCAAAAGACCATAAGTTGCTGCAGTAGAAGCACCTAAACGAGTTCCAACAATAGTTGATTGTGTTTTAACAGTCAGATATGGTGAATCAATAGCCATTACTTCCAAATATTCTTTTTTTCTAAAAATTATTCCCCCTGCAGGAATCGGTGCAAGACCCATCTTGTGAGGGTCAACAGTAATTGAACAAACTCCAGGCAGTTTAAAATCAAATTCAGGATATTCATAACCTGATTCTTTTAAAAAAGGTATTGAAAATCCACCAAATGCAGCATCCACATGAAAATAAATATTGTTTTCATGAGCAATTTTGGAAATTTCTTCTATCGGATCAATCAAACCCAATTCAGTAGTTCCTGCAATTGCAACAATAGCTACAGTATTTTCAGTAATCTTATCTTTAATGGATTCAACATCAATTTTATAGTTTTCATCCAAATCAGCCTCGACAATTTTAAGACACATCATATCGGCTGCTTTTTTAAATGAAAAATGAGCAGATTTTGGAAGAATAATTTCTCCATATTTAATATTTTTATATTTTCTTGCATGATTTCTGGCTGCTCTTATAGCCATTATATTTGCTTCAGTTCCACCAGTTACAATATTTCCATAAGCATTATCTAAATTCAATAATTTACCAATGATTTGAATTGTTTTATCTTCAATTGATTTGGTTCCCTTAAACAAACCGGGATCCCCTAGGTTACTGTCAAGAAATTTTATATAGATTTCTTTTCCAAAAGGATGGGCTTCAGTACACATTGAGCCCAAAATCCTACCATCAGAGTATTTTAAATCTTTTTGCTGAATTAAATCCAGTTCATTTAAAATTTCATCTTTATCTATCGGCAAATCATTCATAAAATCATCTATTATATGTTAAAATAAAAAAAAAGAAAAAAAGTAAAAAATTAGTCTAGACGCTTACGGGCAGCTTCTAAAATAATTTTTTGTTCTGCACGAGCAACAGTTTTTCTAACATCAGCTATTGCATCGGCATTGGAACTAACTGAAGTAATTCCAAATTTAACGAGTTTTTCAACGATATGAGGTACACTTCCAGCCTGACCACAGATACTGCAGGTTACGCCTGCTTCAGCACATTTTCTGATAGTTCTTTCTATCAATTTCATTACTGCAGGGTGTTCTTCAGTGTAGTGTTTTGCTACAAACTCGTTGTTTCTGTCAACTGCAAGAGTATATTGGGTTAAATCGTTGGTTCCTAAACTTACAAAGTCAACACCGATTTTCAAGTATTCATCAATGATGATTGCAGCAGCAGGAATTTCAACCATCATACCAAAGTCAACATCTTTGTGAGGAATGAATCCGACTTCAGCACATAACTCTTTAGCTTTAAGGAGTTCAGCAGGAGATTGTGATAAAGGAATCATAATACCGATGTTTGTGTATCCTTTTTCGTGCAATTTTTTAATAGCTTTGAATTCACATTTAAGGATTTCCGGTTGATCCAATTCTCTTCTGATACCTCTCCAACCGAGCATTGGATTGTGCTCACGAGGTTCGTTTTCTCCACCTTCCAAGGTAATGAACTCATCTGTAGGAGCATCCAAGGTTCTGTACCATACCGGTTTTGGATAGAATGCATCAGCTACTATTTGAACATTTTCAGCTATTGTATCGATTAATTCATGCTCTTTTCCGTCAGCAATGAATTTTCCAGGGTGAATACCTGCAGTTAACATCAAGTGTTCGGTTCTTAAAAGTCCAACACCATCTGCACCGGTTGCTGCCGCTCTTTCTGCAGCCTCAGGCATACTTACATTAGCTTTGACTTCAGTTACAGTTAAAATTGGAGCTTCAGCAGCTGCAGCTTGTGCAACAGGAGCTTCCTCTTTAACTTCAGAGATTCCTTCAAATACTAGACCTTTCTTACCGTCTAATGTAACACCATCATTTTCTTTCAATGTTTTAGTAGCATCACCGGTTCCTACAACACAAGGAATACCTAATTCACGAGAGATAATTGAAGCGTGACAGGTTACACCACCCTCATCGGTTACAATACCACTGGCCCTTCTCATAGCAGGTACCATATCAGGAGTGGTCATTGTTGTAACCATAACATCTCCTTCTTCGATTTTATCCAATTCATCAATGTCTAAAACGATTTTAACTACACCTGTTGCAATACCAGGACTTGCACCTAAACCTCTAACGAGAACATCACCGTCAACACTGGTATCAGAGTCTTCAGCAGGTTCAACATCACCTAAAGTTGTAATAGGTCTGGCCTGGAGCAGGAAGAGGTTGTCTCTTTCAAATGCCCATTCAGTATCCATAGGTTCGCCGTAGTGAGCTTGAACTCTTTTACCCATTTCAGTTAATTCAACAAGTTCTTCATCAGATAAAACACGTTCCATCCTCTTTTCTTCAGGAACATCAACTTTAATACTGGTACCGCTTTCGTCATTGGTATACATTACCTTTTTATCAGAAATTGTTACGTTAATAACTTCATTGTTTGCTTTGTCAACCTGATAGTTGTCAGGAGTTACGTCTCCAGATACAACTGCTTCACCAAGACCCCATGATCCTTCGATTAAAGCAATTTCTTCACCGGTTGATGGATTTACAGTAAACATTACACCAGCTTTGTCTGCAATAGCCATTTTTTGAACAACAACAGCAATCAATACTTTTGAGTGTTCGAAATCATTTTCTTCACGGTAGAAAATAGCTCTTGCTTCAAATAATGATGCCCAACATTTTCTGACATATTCAATTACTTCTTCATCACCGCTAACGTGTAAGAAAGTATCTTGCTGACCAGCGAAAGAAGCTTCAGGCAAATCTTCAGCAGTAGCTGATGATCTGATAGCTACATCAGTATCTTCTTCACCGACTCTTTGACAGAGCTGATTGTAAGCTTCTTTAATAAACATAATCATGTCATCTGGAATAGGAGTTTCAATAATAATAGATTTGATTTCCTCAGCAGCAGCTTGAAGAGCTTTGGTATCATTAATATCGATTTTATCCAAAATATCTAAAACTTTATCATTAATTCCAGTGTCTTCCATGAATTTTTGATAAGTTTCTGCAGTTACTACAAAACCTGGAGGTACAGGAATGCCAGCTTGGGTTAATTCACCTAAATTAGCACCTTTACCACCTGCAATTGCAATATCTGACTTATTTAAATCCTCAAATTTTTGTACGTACATGAAATATAACCTCTTGGTTTTAAAAATTGAAAAAGTTAAAACTTAGTCAATAATACTATTATTTTTAATTTCTATATTTAAAATACTTTTTCATGATATTTTTTATGACTCTTTCAAAAACTTTGTTGATTTTCAAAATCGGTTTTTCGATTTTGATTCCAAATTAAATCTCTGAGATATATTCGTTTTAACACGCCTCGTTTAGTCTTAAATGTTCGTTTTCTGGATTTTGGCATTGTTTTTTGAAAGGCATTTTCAATTTTGTTACTTGTTTTTTCAATTTTCTTATCTTTTAAGTGATGAATGAAGCTTTTATATCTTGGAAAGATTGAT
>NZ_JAZRJY010000012.1:0-13758 GCF_045646045.1 Methanobrevibacter sp.
AGTAATTCCATTATTTTCCACCTAAAATAAAATATAAATTATTTTTTAAATTTATCAATGTGTCGTTTTATAACACTTTCACTAGATTCATCCACATTATTTTTTTGAGAATTTGAATCTTTTTGATTACGTTCATCAAATGAAAAATCACTTTCATTTTCCTGATAATAATCACCATTACTATTGGAATAATCGTTCCTTACTTCATTATAATATGAGTCTTCACGATAGGAATTTGGTGAATTATGATATGACTCATATTCATTGTTCATTGCACGATTAATATTATTTTCCAAACTCTCATCATATGGTTCATATTCATATCTTGGCTGTTGAACATTATTATAATTTAAATCTTCAGGATAGTAATCATATTGTCTGCGTTGATATTGCTCCTCCTGTTTTATTGGAGTAATAACATCAACATCATCATAATATTCATCCTCAGGATAGTAATCTTGCTGATAATTATCATTAACATTTTGTTGAGAAGACTGATAATAATCTTGCTGATAATTATCATTAACATTTTGATGAGGAGACTGATAATAATCTTGCTGATAATTATCATTAAAATTTTGATGAGGAGACTGATAATAATCTTGCTGATAATTATTATTTAAATTTTGATGTGGTGGTTGATAATAACCCCTATTTCTATTCATGTTAGAAAATATAATTTCTTCCACTTTAGATGGTTCAGAAATATTTTCAAGGGCTATTTGATTATTATCATAAGCACTGTAAACACTAATTGATCCAACATTAAACAATCTCGCAAAAATACTTTGAGAAGTATTGATATCCTGAATTGTAGCATAAGGCATGTAATTTTTACTGGTAAGAACAACACCGGATTTAACAATGATTTTAGAATCAGTCAAAATATATTCCTTGGAATACCATCCAATAATTTGCCAGATAATATATAAAATATCTATAAGTATAAAAACAAAAACTGCAATTGCAGCATATCTGGTTAAAGGTAATTTAATATATGATATTAAGTAAACCTGCATATTCCCAATAAAATGAATAAATGGTCCAGATATAGATAAAATAATAATTAATATAATAAAACCTATAATAGCTTTCTTACAACCCAAAATTAAATGAGATTTAGCCTGATAAATAATTCTCTCATTAGATTGATTATCATTTTTTCCAAACATATTACCACTATTAGATTTTAATAATAAATAAAGTTTTACAAAAAATAGATAAAAAATAAGCCTCAGCTCGCCCATCATTCATCACTAATCAGAGCTCATAGGGTTCATCATAGGCTTATTTTACAAATAAAATTAACCGAACATTACGCCCGCTTCTTTTCTGAATTCTTCATCATGTTCAGAATCAACAACTTTATCAACAGCATCCATGAAGTCAGCTACTGTTACCCTATCACGTTTTTCACGAATAGCAAACATACCTGCTTCAGTACAAACTGCTTTTAAGTCTGCACCAGATAAACCGTCAGTTAAATCACTTAAAAGGTCAATGTCTGCTTCTTCATCCAATGCCATTCTTTTAGTATGGATTTTAAGAATTTCTTTTCTGCCTTCTTCATTAGGAAGAGGAACTTCAATAAATCTATCAAAACGACCAGGTCTTAAGAGTGCAGGATCCAAAATATCAGGTCTGTTGGTTGCACCGATAATACCGATATCTCCTCTGGATTCAAAACCATCCAATTCAGCAAGTAATTGCATTAAAGTCCTTTGAACTTCCCTATCACCACTTGTTGAACTTTTAAGTCTTTTAGCAGCAACAGCATCAAGTTCATCAATAAAAATAATTGCAGGAGCTTTTTCTTTAGCCAATTCAAATACTTCACGTACAAGTCTTGCACCTTCTCCGATGTATTTTTTAACAAATTCTGAAGCTACGATTTTAATAAATGTAGCATTTGTTTCATTAGCTACAGCTTTTGCAAGTAATGTTTTACCGGTTCCCGGAGGACCATATAATAAAATTCCTTTTGGAGGATCTATACCAATTTTTTCAAATAATTCTGGTTCTTTTAAAGGTAATTCAACAGTTTCTTTAACTTCAATTATTTGTTCGTCTAAACCTCCAATTTGTTCATAAGTTACATCAGGTTTTGATTCAATTTCCATTCCAGAAACATTTGCATCTTTTTCTGAAGGCAACACTTCAACAATACCGAAAGTCTGTTGGTTTAGAGCAACTCTTGAACCAGGTACCAATAATTTTTCATCTAAGAATTTTGAGTAATTAACAAGAAAACTAGGACCAGTACTACTTTTAACTGTCATCCTATTTTCATCTAAAACTTCAGTAATAGTAGCTAAAACTAAAGGTGGAGATCTAAATCTTTCTACTTCGGAACGTAAGGATTTAGCTTCTCTTTCTAATCTGATTTTTTCATTTTCAATTAGAACTTTATCTTTTTCTAATTTCCTAACTTTCCACATTAAGTTACTTTTAGCTTTGGATTTTTCTTCACGAATATAATCGATTTCCTCTTGTAAAGATTCAACTTTTTCAATTAATTCCTCTTTTGAAGAATTTTCCAAATCATCAAAATCATTCATGTGAATCATCTCCATTAAAATTTCTACAACAAAGTTACTTTTAATAACATTTAGTAATTATAAATATTTAAAGTTATTTATTTTAATGTAATCAAACAAAAATTTTGTGTATAAAAACAAAATTTATTAATGAAAATAATATAAAAATTTACATAATTAACATTAAAAAACTGATTAATATGGAATGCGAAATTTGTGGTAAACCAGTAAGTGAAACAAATCCTACAAGAGCAAAAATTGAAGGATCAGTTATGGTTGTATGTAAAGAATGTGCTAAACTTGGAACAATACAAAAAGCACCCCCAAAACCTAGATTCCAGCAAAACAAAAAAGGAAGAAAAACCACACAACCAAAAAGAAATTATAGAAATGATGAACCTTCAGACGAATTAATTGAAAATTATAATACTGCTGTAAGGAATGCTAGAGAAGCTAAAAACTGGTCTAGAGAAGATTTAGGTAAAAAAATCAATGAAAGAGTGTCTGTTATTAATAGAATTGAATCCGGAAAAATGACCCCGGATAATAAATTGACAAAAAAATTAGAAAAAGCATTAAACATTACACTGCTTGAAAGTATTAATAATGATGATTTAAGCCAGTACATTAATAATTCATCTGGTGAGAGAACACTTGCAAATATTGTAAAAATTAAAAGAAAATAGTTATGATTTTAATATTATAACTATTTCAACAACTATTTTTTTATTCATCCTGCCAGAAATAATTAAAAAAAAGTTAAATAAAAAAATTAAAATTAGATAACTATTCATTATAGCTATTTAATTTATTATTTTGAATATATCTTCTTTCGCCCTTAACAGAATAATCAATTTTACCTACATTAACCATTTTGTAAGATTGATAACCTTCCATATCATGAGCGATTGTTAATTTTTCTTCCAATTCATCATATCCTTTATATTCCTGACTGACAACAACAATATGTGCCGGAGGATGAATTTGTTTAATTTTTAAAATACTTAAAGTAGTATCTTCTTTAACAAAAAATGCAGTAGCTACATTAGAATTAGTTTTAAGTTTTGATTTTAAAATTTGTTCTACTAAAGAATCGGCGAATTCTGCACTAATAACTTTTGGTTTTGTTGTTAAAGTTAAATTTCCATGCCTTTCCATATCTGAAATAGCACTTAATAACTTTGATTTGTTTTCACCTCTAACTAAAATTAATGCCATAATATCTCCTACTTAAAAAAAAAATAAAATGGTGAAAAAATCACCTATTCTGGAATGATTTTAATAACCTACTTCTAAATATGACCAATAGAATTAAAACAATACCTACTGCCGTTTGAATACTACCTAAAATATTCAGGATGTTTTCATCAACAGGTAAATCCCAAGGCGGTGCGGATCTATCTCCAGGAAGTGCAGTGTAATAAACACCAACAGCCTTAGAATCAGGTTTTACATTTATATCTTTAGGTTCAATATGCTCAACACCCATTAAAAGACCGTTATTAATAGCCTTATTTATTGATCCTGCAATAGCGGATGAATCATAACCATATTTATTAACAGAAGCCTGAACGATTTCTTTAGTAGTTGATGCAATACCTGCTTTACCACTACCATAAACAGAAACACTAACTGCATCAGGACTGACTGTAATTGTACTACCTAATGCCTCATAGGCATAAACAATTTTTAAATCATGATTACAAATAGGACATTTGTCATAATTATCTGCAGTAGGATAACCTACACCCCAACCACAGTTTTCACAAACTTTGGAGTAAGCTTCATCCATCGGATAACCCGTAGAATTCATTTCATGAGGCGTAAACATATCTGAAGTGGATATACCTGAAACAAGGTTTACTCCACCACCACCATATTTTTCTCCAGAATCACGAGCAACTTCACCCATAGCTTCAGAAAGTATAGTGGTTGCAGGATAACCATCCCTAATCATTTTTCCAATATTCATTGCAGTCTCTTTACGAACGGAATCAGCTGTACCATACAGTGGATTACCTGCAGTATTTCTCAAGTGAATAATAGCTCCTTTTTGACCTTGAGGTAAAGTAGCTACTCCACTACCATAAGGAGTTACTGTAATAGACTTATCTGCATCATTAACAGTTATTACATAAGCATCAAATGATCCACCAATAGCTGCGCCCATATAAGGACCACCAACAACTAAACGAGCCCCACTATAACTACTTGCAATAGCTGCTGCAGAAGCGGCGGAAGCATTATTTTGTAAATTAGCAATAGCATCAACAATAGAATCTAACCTAGTATCAGAACTACCAGTACCCCCTGATAGAACCGCAAAATGATGATCCTTAGACATTAAGAATGTTGACTGAAACATATTCTCCGCAAAGGACATACTTCCTGCAGCGGCACCATTCGGGTCTTGACCAGTAGGATCAGTGATAATTATTATATTACAAGTAGCCGCTACACTACTCATAGTCATTAATAATATTATGAAAAAAATTATCGGTATCTTTAATCTTTTCAAACTTTATCCCTCTTTATTTTTATCTTCTATTTTAACAGACGAAAAGTCTTCAATTACAGTTACAGTAACAATTCCCGTATTTTTATCAACTTGAACATCAGCGGCAGTTATCGGAGTAACAGATGTACCTGGAACCGTCGACTCTTTAACAAATTCTTGCGCCGATTGTATCGCATCCTTCAGCGAAACTTCCCTTTTAGAAGTTTTTAATATATCGCCATAAATAATACTACCATCACGGAAACCAGCCTGCATTACGTTTAATCTAATAGTTTCTACAGGAACAATATCATTACCTTTAACAATGATTCCAGAGATGGGTACTCCATCATTAACTTCATCAGATGAAGCGAATGCCACATAAGTAATTAAACGGCCACAAAGAATCAAAATAAACGCTAATAATAAAATAATTAATGTGTCTCTTCTAATCTTTATAAACATGTTTTATCCTCTTAGATTATATTCATAAGAATAAAAAAATCTATACACTTATAATTTTAATTAATATAATATTTAAATTTATAGAATTTGATTGAGTAATGATTCAGCAGGGTCCATACCTTGAGCCCCGATTAACAAAATAACATCTTCGTTATTAGCTAATTTGCACACTTCAGATAAACAGTCATATAAATTATCAAAATGAGTATAGCTTACATTATTTTTATTTAAAACATCAAAAAATACGTTTCTTTCTTCAGGAGTAACATAATTTAAATCATTCACTACATCATTACTGGAGGATAAGAATAAATCAATATCCGGATTTAAAACTTCAACCAATGCTTCAACATTTAACTGATTAATCTCAACTCCACGTGAACCTCTAATAGCACATGCAACAAATAAGTTTTGATTTTCTCCTAAAAGTTTAATAGTTTCTTTGATTGTATTTTTAATTCCATCGGGATTATGTGCAAAATCATCAATAATCAATGGTTCATCATTTAATTTAGCAAAACGCCTATTTAGTGCTCGGTAAGATTTAACACCATTTCTTATTTCATTCAAATCAATGCCTAAACTAAGACAAGCACCAACGGCAGATAAAATATTTTGTATAAAATGATTGCTGGTAAAAGGTAAATCCTCTTTTTTAATTATTAACTCATTACCATAAAAAATTCCATCATCAAAGTATAAATCAACAGATTTATCATTCATGGACCAGTAAAACGGATTTTTAGAATCCAATTTTCTAACAAGTTCATCATCATAATTTAAAATTGTTATTCCATCACCTATAGATTGTGGAACAGCACTTACTTCATCAAAAACTTCATCTATTGAATTTACAAGACCAATATGATCCATAGCAATATTGGTAATAACACCAACTTCAGGATTTAAGGCATTGGACATCAAAGAAGCATGATTCTTCATTAAATTTCCTAGCCAACCTTGTACTTCAGATACTTCAATGACCAAATAATCCAATTCACCGTTTGCATTAACTTCGTCAGAAATTAATTTAGAAACCATAGGATCTATTAAGGTATTAAATTCGGATTCACTGTCAGTGTTTGTAAATACATGAAAACCTGCACTTTTTAAAATATGATATATTAAGTGGGATGTTGTTGATTTACCATTAGTTCCGGTAATAACAATATTTTTGGAATTTGGCGAATAATTTTCAACAGTCCATCCTAAAGCATAAGCATTAGCCAATTCAATTTTATCAGTTACTATCAATGGGAAGTTTAATTCTTCAGCAGTTTCAATTGCACCGTCTTTTGGATTTTGAGTAATCAAACATGCAATATCTTTGCCGGCAGCTATTTCAATTCCTTTTCCATTAATCCAATGTCTTATTACAATATCTCCTTTTGAAGAATCATTCAATAAAGTAAATCTTCCAGTGAAATCTTGATTTAAAAAGAAATTATCATTACCAACTATTTTACCATTGATAGAATTAGCTAATTCATTAATCTTCATTTAAAACCCCATTTAATACAAATACATATCAGCAAGAATACCTAATACACATAATATTGCTGTAGAACCCCAATAAATTAAAATAATTTTAACTTCGGATAAACCATAATGATTTAAAGTATGATGTAAAGGTTCAACAGGCAATTTAATAATATGTGCCCTGTGAAGTAAACTAACGATAACAGATAAAATAGGTACGCCTAATGCAATTACACCATAGATAGGTACATCACATAACAAAACAGCAGCCGCATAACCTGTACCCAATACAAATGATCCGGTATCCCCCATAAATATTGAAGCAGGATACTTATTAAATACTAAAAATCCAAGACATAATGCTGCTAAAATCAAAAATGGTGGAATAATATGTGACATTCCAAATAAATAACCATAAATACAACATGAAATGGATGCAATACCAACAATTCCTGCTGCAAGACCATCCATACCATCAATTAAATTAACGGAATTAATACAACCTAAAACAGCAATAATTGTGACAGGAATAGCTAACAAGCCTAATTCAAAACCACCCAAATAAGTAATAGCACCGGTTAATCCCAAAAGCAATCCAATGACAATCTGACAAATAATTTTTTCAAGTTCTTCAGGTTCTGTTTTTATTGGAACTTCACCAACAACCTTAACTTTGTTTTCTTTAAGTAAGTCATCAACTTCTGCTTTAGCTTTCGGAGTAGCTACTCTAACTTCCTCTTGAGGTTGAACATCCAATCTACCTAAAGTTATTGTTTCATTAGAAATATTAACAACAACTTTTTGAACTTCCTTAACTTTTAGTCCAATCAAATCATCTACCAAACCTACAATACCTCCAGTAAGCATGATAAATGAAAGAATTAAAATAGGAGTATTTTGATAATAAAGTGAAATAACTAAAGAAATGGAAAATAAAAATGCGATACCACCCATAGTCGGTGTTCCGCTTTTATGTCTATGTTCACTAACAATAGGATTATCAGTAATCCTTGCTTGAAGCAATATCCTTTTTACATACCACGTAAAGAATATCGTTGCAATTAATGTTATTAAAAAAAGAATTAACATTTCTCCATTATTCATACTAATCACTACAAAATATTTTAGACATATAATATTTTATTAATTAATAGTATATAATTGTTAACTATATTAATTCATTAATTAAGTCCTCAAGCTCTTTTTTAGATTTAGCACGGATAGTAATTCTTTGATAACCTTCAGGTCCATGAACAACAAAATCATTATTGTCAAAAGATTTTTTAGGTTCATTAATTTCAGGACCATGATAATTACCGATAGGAATTTCTGTTGAATAGTAATATTCAAGTTTATCAAAAATATTTTTTAAGCTAAAATCGCCACAGGCCATGTTAATTAGCTCACATAATGAATTAATACCACATGTAGCGGAAGTCAGATATCTTGTTCCATTAGGTCTTGTATTGACTTCAATCGCATATAATTTGTCTTCTTTATGAGAATACATAAAATCCATTTCAAATATACCATCAGAATCCAGATTACGTGCAACATCATATGCCACATGCTGAACAAGATTGTTATCAAGTCCATCAACCAAAGAAGGCCCTAATTTAACTTTATTAAGCGGGTGTGTACCTTCAAGAGTTGTTTCACCTTTATAAATTGGTGGAAGAGCAACATATTCACCATTATAACCCAGCACTTCTATTGAAATTTCAGACCCTTCAATAAACTTCTCACATAATGCATAGGAATATTCTTCAAAGTATTCATTTACATCATCCGAATTATGTGCTATTTTAATATCCTTTCCTCCCTGACCTTCACCCTGTTTTAAAACAACTGGAAAATCAAGAGTTAAGTCATCAGGACTATTTAAAATTTGATAATCCGGTGTAGCAACACCAATATCACCATAGAATTTCTTTGTATTTATTTTATTTGAGGTTAACTCAACTGCTCGAATATCTGCTGCAATTACAGGAATTCCATAATCTTTCTCTAACTCTTCTTTCATTTGAGCAACCTGTATCAGTGGCGGATCAATTCCAATTAATGGAACTATCGCATCAACATTTTGAGTAACAGCAATTTGTTTTGGTCCATCCATTCCTCTAGGTACAATAAAAACCTGATCAGGTAAATCTAAATTAATAGCTTCTTCATTTGATTCAGTTAAAATACTATCTATACCTTTCTGCCTAACATAATAATCAATATCATCATACAAACGTGAACCTATAAACAAAATTTTCATAATAATTCCCCCAATAATTCTATAATTTCATCAGCACTCTTTTGAATATTTTCAGTTAATTCACCATTAAAATCCATCAAATCAGCATTCAAAACACCTAATGAATCCTGATCAATTAAATCCAATGATTTTGGTTCAATACCTATAAATAAAATATTATCATGATTTAAAAATTTTACAAAATATGATAAGGACATCGAATGTGTAGAAATGCCTATATTTGCAAAATCATCTTTATCAACAATTTTATAATCGCCGGGGCTTAAACCCATTAAACATGCATCAACCAATATAATGTGTGAAGGATTTTCTTTTCTAATTTTACCCGTGAAATTCTCAGGAACTGTTTGGGCGTTTATAAGCAATATATTTTCATTTAAATTTAATTTACTTAATCTGGAAATAATGTATGGACCTACACCGTCATCATATTTAAGCTCATTTCCAATTCCAACAATGATTAATTTCTCAAAACCATCAAGAAAATCTACCAATTCATCCCTAAAAGAAATAAAATCACCTTATATTATTTGGGTTTCAATAGTTTCTATACCTTGCCCCATAATATATTTTAATTTAACATTAATTAAATCATTGCATTTTACATTTATCTCATCAATTGGAATTAATAATGGAGGATTAAACATTGGTGTTGGCCCGCAAACCAAATTATCATTAAGAATGCAAACAGTAGTTATTTTAATTCCATTAGCTATTTTATCTTTATTAACCTTAAATTTCAGGTCTGTTTCAAAATAAGGATTTATTTCTTCTTTAAAAATAATTTTAGAATAATCAAGTGGATTAGACAAAATTTCATAAGAGGCATTTTCATCCCAATGAATATAATGTCTTTGCATATTAACTAATTCAGCAATATTTATAATTGCATTTGGAATTATTTCACCATCCTCTTTAAGAAATTTGCGTGCGTAATTCAATACCTGAACCTCTTCCTCATCAATCAGTCCGGTATCCAGCATTTCACACACAATTAAATCTGCTTTTTCAGTAAAATTATAGTTTAAAACATCTTCGTTAACTACTTCAATATTATCAAATTCTTTAAGATTTTCAGATGCACATTTACTTGCTTTAGAATCTATTTCAATAGATTTTATTTCATCGAATTTATCACTTAAAAAATAAGACAATAAGCCTGATCCGCATCCTAAATCATAAGCTAAATTTGTATTACCAGAATAATTATCAATAGCTTCAAAAAAAGCAGATACCCTTTCAGTATCTTTCAATAAATCTAAATGATAATGGGTGGTTTGAAATTTCATGAAAAAATAAAAAAAGATTAGTGATGATGATCATGGGAATGTCCATCAGGTTCACTAAATTCTTCACCATTTGCAGTACTTGTTAATTTTACATGTTCTACACCTTTAAGTCTCATAATCCTTTCAGTTAACTCCCTAATTTCTGCAATATCACCATTAACTACTACAATTTCCATACAGTATTTATCTGTCATGTGTATATGCATACTGGTGTTAATTTCATTTCTGAAACTGTGTTGGATTTCTGCAAGATTTTCCATTACTCCGGTGTAGTGGTGGTCATAAATAATAGTTACAATTCCTATTCTTTCCCCTTCCATTGAATTCATCCATTGATAACGGACAATATAATCTTGAAGTGCATCACGAATACCTTTTGAACGAGATTGATAACCTCTTTCTTTTAGCACTTCATCAAAATCAGCCAATAATTTTTTAGGTAGTGACATACTTATTCTCATCATAGAAAAAACCTTAATTCATATTTCTTTATACATATTTTTATTTTAAATATATATAAATATTATGATAAAATTAGAAAAAAATAATACTAGAATAATAAAATTTATGTAAAAAATATTATTCAACCAATAAGTAGTATTCACCATCAGATTTATGGATATGTTTTAAAAGACCCTTATTTTCCAAAGATAAAATTATATGATACATCCTAAAATTAGTTAATTTCAAATCGCCATAAAGCAAGTTACCTTCAAGAATATATTTGGAAACCAGGTTTTTCTCATTAACTAAAGTTTTAATTAAATCAAAAGATTCTTTCTCTTTAATATTTAACTCTAATTCCTCCAAATCCTTTTTGGAATTTACAGTATTAATTTCCTTATCTGAAACCAACAATTTAATATTAGAATCTTCAAACTTAATCAATTTTTTATTTGAAAGAGAATTTAAGACTTGAACTAAATCGTATTCGTGAAAACCCCCAGAACATAACTCTTTTTTAAGAGCATTCATTGGAATAGTCCCATCATATTCCACATCAAATATTTTAATCTGATTGAAAACAACTTCTTCTTTTCTAGTAATAGTAATCATATAATCAATTAAATCAGTTTGTGTTTTACATTATGAATTTGATATTACTTAAATATTTTTGTAAATGAAAAGTGTATATTATGAATAAGAAAATTTTAACGGGTTTAATTATTCTGAGGTTGATTTGTGTTAGGATTTCTGAATCTTAACAATTCCACTATTTTACATTATTTTTATAAATGAGATTACTTTTTTTATTTCCTTTAGATATATGTAGTGTTTTAAGTAATTTTCTTTCAAGTTACACCTTCAATGATACTTTCATTAATTATTTGTAACTTTTTAGAATTAAGTATTGTTTTAATTTAACATCTTATTCAAATTTGTAATTACAAATATTGATTTATCGGTGAAATTCTAGCTAAAATTTAATATTGAAAGAAATAATTAAAATTTAGTGGAGTTATAGATTTAATGACTTTAATTATTATTTTTAGTTTCACCCATTAAATAAATGAACACGATGATTATTCTAATAGATGCAAATTTAATCCCATTCATTAGATGAATCACTTCTTTGATAATTCACTATCGAATTTTCATCCCATCGGAACTGAAAATATGTAATTTTATTTTTAATATGTTTGAATAATTAATGATAATTTTTTTTTAATATGCGGATTTTTTAAATAGATATATATATTTGTAAATGAAGATTGTATAGTATGAATAAGAAAATTTTAACGGGTTTAATTATTCTGGGGTTGATTTTTGTTGGGTCTGCAACATATGCATTATTTAATGAAAATATTTTATTAAATGATGTAGCATCAGATATTCAGACAAATGACACAACACAGTCAAATAACCAACCTAATATCCAAAATAATCCGGCCAATAGTCAAAATAACCCATTAACCAATATTATAAGTGGAGAAAACTCTAATTTTGTTACTAATAATATGGCTAATGTTGTTTTAAATGGTATTAGTGATAATAGTGCCGTTAATGATGATGTTGGACAGAAAGTTGTAAAAGAAGTCTGGAGAATCACAATAAATAATCAAACACATATAATGTATGATGATTATTCTTATATAATGATAATGAATAATAAGACATATAATGGTCAAGAGGTAAGACATGTGGTTGATACTGATACTGTAGAGGGTGGTTATGTGTTGTGTTCAGACTGTGGAAATTACATACCTGTAGGTAAGGTTTCAGGATTAGTGGCTGAAAAATATTTATGCCACTGCCCAGACGAACATCCTACAAGTGTTAAAGATGTTCCATGGATATATTCTGAAGAAAGTATTATACAGGATACTTGGTTGACTGAGATTTCTTCCAAACCATTAGATAACTCCAATATTGATTCTGCAGATGCAGGCAATATGGATAATATCAATATTCCTGATGAAGTAAATCAGTAGAATATTGAAAACACGAATTCTCCAATGAATATTCCAAATTTGATTGATAGAAGACCCACAGTATGAACATAAGTTAATGGATTGGTCATATCCTTTTGAAAAATCCCTATTAAGTCTGAATTAAAAATTAAAACTTGATCGGAGTGTTAGGATTTTTGAATCTTGACAATTCCACTATTTTTTTACATTATTTTTAAAATGAATGGGATTACTTTTTTATTTCCTTTTAATATAGATATATGTAGTGTTTTAGGTTATTTTCTTTCATCTTACATTTCCAATGATATTTTCATTAATTATTTGTAACTTTTTAGAATTAAGTATTGTTTTAAATTAACATCCCATTCAAATTTGTAATTACAAATATTGATTTATCGGTGAAATTCTAGCTAAAATTTAATATTGAAAGAAATAATTAAAATTTAGTGGAGTTATATAGATTTAATGACTTTAATTATTATTTTTAGTTTCACCCATTAAATAAATGAACACGATGATTATTCTAATGGGTGCAAATTTAATCCCATTCATTAGATGAATCACTTCTTTGATAATTCACTATCGAATTTTCATCCCATCGGAACTGAAAATATGTAATTTAATTCTTAATTTCAATTATATATGCCATTAATGATAATATTGTTAATTAGGCACAAAAAAGGAAAAGGTTCTGGTCGAAAATATAAAATAACATTATAAAAAAAGCAATGAACAAATTTGGTTAAAAATTATTACTAAAAAAAGAAAAAAATGGTTTAAATTGTTTAAACCAATTAAATATGAGTTATACTTTCAT